>NZ_VOYC01000007.1:0-143733 GCF_013420425.1 Acinetobacter sp. YH01007
CACTAAAAACAATGCTCAAGTATAAATGCGAGAACGCAGGCGTATTGTTTGAAGAAGTCCAAGAAGCCTATACCACCCAAATCTGTTCGTGCTGCGGTGAGATCACCTCAAGTAGTCCCAAAGGTAGGACAGATCTTGGAATAAGAGAATGGGAGTACATGAGCTGTGGTACAGTTCATGATCGAGATATAAACTCAGCTCTAAACATTCTTGCGCTTGGGCATAAGCGTCTAGCTGTAGGAATCACCCTCTTTTAAGGGGGGGAGGATGTCAATTCTCCTGACTGTGTTTTCATCTGTTTGGTGCGAGTGGTTCAGCTGCATCTCGCAATCAATCGGTGTGCATTTTTTTGCATCCATCCCGCAAAAGACAATCTGAAATTGTGTTCATCTTGCCTAGAATTGTGTAGGCAGTGAGTGATGCATAAATTGTCGGCAGAGTATTGCTGTTTTGATAAAAAGCCTGTGAAAAACGTGCAGGAAGGTGCAAATTTTCATACAATAAGCCCACCTTGATATTGGTGCAGACCATGCTTGATACCCAATCAGATTTCCAAAGTGATGAATTTTTGTTAGATCATTATGTGGGCAAAACCCCATTGGTGCGTTTGCAGCGTTTGGCAAGTCATACGCAGGCAACGGTTTTGGCAAAACTGGAAGGCAATAACCCTGCGGGTTCTGTTAAAGATCGTCCTGCCTACAACATGATTATGCAGGCAGAAAAACGCGGTGAAATTCAACCGGGCGATACTTTAATTGAGGCAACCAGTGGCAATACCGGCATTGCTTTGGCGATGGTTGCAGCTATGCGTGGCTATAAAATGCAGCTGATCATGCCTGACAATATGAGCCAAGAACGTAAAGATGCCATGCGTGCCTATGGTGCAGAATTGATTGAAGTGACTAAAGCACAAGGCATGGAAGGCGCGCGCGATTTGGCTTTGCAAATGCAACGCGAAGGCAAAGGCTTGGTGCTGAACCAATTTGGTAACCCAGATAATGTTGAAGCACATTACCTGACCACAGGGCCTGAAATTTGGCAGCAAACGGGCGGTAAAATTACCCACTTTGTCAGCTCTATGGGCACAACAGGCACCATTATGGGGGTGTCTAAATACTTAAAAGAACAAAATCCAGAGATTCAAATTATTGGTTTACAACCTTCAGATGGTTCAAGTATTGCAGGGATTCGCCGTTGGCCTGAAGCATATTTACCAACCATTTTTGACCGTAGTCGTGTTGATCGTATTATTGATATTCCGCAAATTGAAGCGGAAAAAACCATGCGTAAACTGGCGCAAAAAGAAGGCATCAGCGCAGGCACATCATCGGGCGGTGCGGTATGGGCAGCTTTAAAAATTGCCGAAGAAAATCCAGATGCAGTGATTGTTTGTATTGTTTGTGACCGTGGTGATCGTTATTTATCGACAGGTTTGTTCTCTGTTCAAGATACTGAATTGTGATATTCATTTTTCTATCATCCATTGAGTAAGATTTTATGCGTTTACCTGTGCTGATTTTCGATATAGAAACCGTTACCGATTTGAAGTCAGGCGCGCATTTATATCAACTCGATTTACCCGAAGCAGAGCTTGAACAAGCATTAATGAAGTTGCGTCGCCAAGAGGCAGGAACCGATTTTCAGCGTTTGCCTTTGCATGAAATTGTGTGTATTTCAGGCTTGTGGATTGATGAACACGGCATGAAGCTGTTTTCCTTTAGCCGTGAACATGACAGCGAAGCGACAATGCTGAAAAAGTTTTTGTCTATTTTTGATAAGCGTCATCCGACTTTGGTCAGTTGGAACGGTTCGCAGTTTGACTTGCCAGTGATTTTATTCCGCGCCATGTATCACGGGCTGTCTGCACCAAGTTTATTTGATCAGGGCGAGATTGATCAGCAAAAGCGCTATAACAATTATCAAAACCGTTACCATCAGCGTCATGTCGATTTAATGGATGTGATGGCAATGTTTAATGGTCGTCATTTTCAAAAGTTGGATGACATTGCGTATTTGCTAGGTTTTCCGGGTAAACGTGTAGATGCGGGCTATCATGTTCCTGCATTTATGCAAAGCGGCGAATGGTCAAGGCTGACGCGTTATTGTGAAGGCGATGTCTTAAATACTTGGTTGATTTATTTGCGTTGGCTGCTGCTCAAAGGGCAATTGCTGCTTGAAGAGCATACTTTATGGGTACAGCATACCATTCAATATTTGCATACTCAGCCGCAGCATGCAGACTTTTTAAGCGTGTGGCAGCACAGTTCGCAGCAAACTGAATTTACCCGTACAGATTTTCCTGAACAAAGTGTCACCACGCCTTCAAATGAATCCGTGATGCCTTTTCAATCTTCCCCATCTTCCGATATTTAGACTGATATGAAACATCGCAGTAAAAACCGTACCACGCAGCAGGCTGAATATTGCTTTCAGGTGGAATCGTTGTCACATGAAGGGCGCGGGATTGCACACTACACAGCTCAGTCGGGTCATCCAGCCGAGAAGCAGGGGAAAACAGTTTTTATAGAGGGCGCATTGCCTGGTGAAACAGTACGCGCCAAAATTACGCATAGTAACAAACGCTTAGAAGAAGCCGAGTGTCTAGAAGTGCTGGGTGAGCCTTCGACATTACGGGTTACGCCACAATGTCCACATTATCAGAGTTGCGGTGGTTGTAGCATGCAGCATATTCAGTTGGATGAGCAGATTCATCTCAAACAACAGGTGTTGCAGTCGCATCTGCAACATTTTGCGCAAATTCAGCCTGAAGAATGGTTAGCGCCTTTGCGTTCACAGCGTGAAGATTATCGCCGCAAAGCCCGTGTTGGGGTGCGTTATATTGCCAGTCAAGACAAATTGGTGGTCGGTTTTCGTGAGCGCAATAGCAATAAACTGACCTCAATTGACCGCTGTATGGTGTTGGATCAGGCATTTGGTTCGTTAACACGAATCAAGCAGCTACTCCAAAGTCTAACAGGCAAGGCCCATATTGGTCATATAGAATTGGCGATGGGAGATCAAGAGATTGCTTTGGTGGTGCGGCATACAGAACAACTATCTGCAGCCGATATCAACCAGTTACAGCAGTTTGCGTTACAGAAACACTGGCAATTGTATTTGCAGCCTGAAGGTCCAGACAGTTTGCATCGGGTTGATGATCCGCATGCAGCAATGCGTTTGCATTATCGTTTAGATGATTTTGATGTGAGTTTTGGCTTTCATCCCCAAGACTTTACCCAAGTCAATTCTACAATTAATCCACAAATGGTTAAGCTGGCATGTGATTTGCTTAACTTAAAATCAGGTGATCGGGTGCTTGATCTGTTTTGTGGATTAGGCAACTTTTCATTGCCGCTTGCACGTTGTGTAGGTGCAACAGGAAAGGTGGTTGCTGTAGAGGGTTCAGAGCAAATGGTGCAGCGTGGTGCAGAGAATGCACAACGTAATGATTTAGACAATGTTAAGTTTTATTCACAAGATTTAACAAAAGATTTTTCGCATCATTCTTGGGCAAATCAAGGATTTGAGGCATTATTAATTGACCCTCCGCGTTCAGGCGCAGAGGAAGTGATGTATTATGTGCCCAAATTTGGCGCAGATAGAATCGTTTATGTGTCTTGTAATCCAGCCACACTCGCAAGGGATGCAGGTGTATTGGTCAAGCAGGGCTATCAATTGAAAAAAGCAGGCGTGATGGATATGTTTCCGCATACGGGGCATGTCGAATCCATTGCCTTGTTTGAGAAAGAAAAGCAAATAAACGATTTATAATATGAAGTACATAGAGGTAGGAGAAGGGTATGGTCACAGTACGTGAACAACTTCCTGGACGTTTAAATGAACTGTCTGAGGAAACGACTGTAGAACATGCCGAGCAAGCCCGACAGGATTTAGCAGAATGGCTAGACCGAGTACGCGGGATTTACGATGGGGCGGCACTTGAACAATTAGAACGCGTTGCCAATTACACCCTGAAAAAAGAGCTGGAAACAGACGTCAGTCATCCATCGCATACCTTATATACAGGTATTGAGATGGCGAATATTTTAGCGCACTTGCATGTCGATGAAGACACTTTGTCTGCAGCCATGCTCTATCGTAGCGTGCGTGAAAATGTCATGCAGTTAGATGAAGTGCGTGAAGAATTTGGTGAAGCAGTTTATGGCTTGATCAAAGGCACCTTGTCGATGGGTAAGTTGTCTGAACTGATTGAGAAAAATAAGCGTTTAGAAGACCATTTTAATAATAACCAGCGTGAACATTTAACAGGCATTTATAAAATGCTGATTTCCATGACGGAAGATGTGCGCGTGGTGCTAATTAAACTGGCAGAACGTACCTATTCATTACGTGAGTTGGCAACCGCTTCCAAAGAACGTCAGGAGCGTGTGGCGCGAGAAATTTTAACCATTTACTCGCCATTGGCACACCGTTTAGGCATTGCCCAACTGAAATGGGAACTCGAAGATTTAGCCTTCCGTTATTTGGCGCCAGACCGTTATAAAGAAATTGCGACGTTACTGAATGAAAAGCGTTTGGAGCGTGAAAACTACATTCAAAACGTAATTGAGCAATTGCGTACAGAGCTGGGCAATAATGGTATTCATGCCGAAATTAGCGGGCGGGTGAAACACATTTATTCGATTTATCGAAAAATGAAGAGTAAAAACCTCAGCTTCGATCAGCTCTATGACATTCGTGCTGTACGTGTTTTGGTGAAAACCATTCCAGAGTGTTACCACTCTTTGGGCATCGTACATCAATTGTGGCGGCATATTCCGCACCAGTTTGATGATTACATTACCAATCCAAAAGCCAATGGTTATCGCTCATTGCATACTGCCGTAATTGCAGAAAACAAGTCGCTTGAAGTGCAAATTCGTACCCTAGATATGCACGAAGAAGCCGAGCTTGGGGTATGTTCACACTTTAATTATAAAGAAGGTTCTAAAGCCACAGACCATTCGTTTAATCATCGTTTACATTCTTTGCGTTCTGTTTTGGAGCATTATCAGGAACGTAACGATGCCAGCGCACATAAAGAAGATGATGATTCTGAAAACTTTGAACAAATCCAAGAGTTTGAAGATTTTGAGAAAATTTATGTGTTCAGCCGTGATGGTGATATTAAAGAATTGCCACGTGGCTCAACGGTGCTGGACTTTGCTTATCATGTGCATACCGAAGTCGGCAATAAATGCTATGCCGCACGGGTCAATCAGCGCTATGTGCCGCTCACCTATACTTTAAAAACAGGCGAGCAGGTCGAGATTTTGACCAAAAAAGACCGTGAACCGAACCGTGATTGGTTGGTGAATTCTTTAGGTTATATTAAGACAGCACGTGCGCGCGATAAGCTGCGTCATTGGTTTAGACAGCAAGACCGCAGTAAAAATCTGGAAGTTGGGCGTGAAGTGCTCAATAAAGAATTGTCACGTTTGGCGATTCATCCAAAAAGTATTGATTTAAATGATTATTGCAATCACTTTAACGTCAAAACAGGTGAAGACATTCTGATTGGTTTGGTGAATGGTGATATTAGCCTGCATGCCTTAATTAATCAGGTCAATCGTCACATGCACTTAGATCAGGATGAACCTGAACTGGTGTTGAAGCCAACCTTGAACCCACGTGCCAGCCATACCTTATCGGCACATGGCATTTTGATTGATGGTTTGGATAACGTTGAACTGCATATCGCACAATGCTGTCAGCCTGTGCATGGTGAAGCGATTGCGGGGTATATTACCCTGAACCGTGGTGTGAGTATTCACAAAGTGGCGTGTTCGGACTATGTGCGTATGATTGGCAACGAACCTGAACGTGCGGTAGAAGCCGATTGGGAAATGCAGCCAACCCGTGGTCAAAGCGTGCAAATTGTGGTGGAAGCCTATGACCGCCGTGGTTTGCTCAAAGACTTAACCCAAGTGATTTTTGCCGATCAAATTAACATTCGTCAGGTGAATACTATTTCTGAAAGTGATGGTATCGCCAATATGAAATTGTTAATTGAGGTTAAAGGCTTGGCGCAACTTTCTCGTTTGTTGGCACGTTTAGAGCAGCAACCAGGGATTATCAGCGCACGTCGTTTGGTGCAAGGCAGCTAAGCGAGCACGCTTTAAAAAACCAGCATGTTTGCTGGTTTTTTTTCTATCGTATTTCAGCCAAAATGGAGAAGGGCGGATGAATAAAACACCTAAAAAAATTTGTGTGAATGTTAGCCGCATTCAGCAGATTTTTAGTCCCGATCCAAGTGCTGTACGCAGTGAACAGATTCAACAGCAAAAACAGGCTATTTATCGGCATCGGAATCAATTGCTTTCTGGATACTTAGAACACGATATTCAAAACAGCGATATTGAGCGTAACCCACATGGCAAGCCATTTTTGACAGCATTCCCTCAATTGCAGTTTAACCATAGTCATAGCCGTCAGCATTATGCTTTGGTAAGCAGTTTTGAATTGCTCGATGTTGGCGTAGATGTCGAGGACTTAGACCGTAAGGTGCGTTTCGATGCCTTGGCACAACATGCGTTTCATCCCAATGAACTCCAATACTGGCAAGATTTGGAACACGACGCTGATTATTGGTTTCGTGTCTGGACAACTAAAGAAGCAGTGCTGAAAGCATCAGGTTTAGGGATTCGTTTAAGCCTGAATGAGTTGGATACTCGTATGCATCCCAATGCACAGGGCGGCATTTGTCATCATCCACAGATTGGGCATTTTGCCTATCAAAACTTTCGTTTATCAGATTGTATGTTGACCGTAGCATGGCGAGCAGCGCCATCTTGCGTAGGCTTTCAGTTTCCACAGATTCATATTATTCAGCATTAACATCGCAACGTCAGCGTAAATATCGCAATGCTAAGGCACAAAAAAGCCTATCCGAAGATAGGCTTGAATGTTGGTGTCAGCAGAAATGCATTAAGGAATTTCTTGCTCTTCACCTTCAAATTCAGGTTTGACTTGAACAATGAAGTCCTGACGGTTCAAACCGCGCCATAAGGCAAAGGCTGTACCAATGTAAATAGATGAATATGTTCCGACAAAGACACCCACAAACATCGCAATCGAGAACCATTTCAGACCATCACCACCCATGAGCATCATCGCGACTACAACCAATAATAGGGTCATAGAGGTGTGAATGGTACGACGTAAAGTTTCTGTCAGCCCAATGTTTACCACTTCAAGTGGTGTTGCACCACGGATTTTACGGAAGTTTTCACGAATACGGTCAGATACAACAATGTTATCGTTGAGTGAGAAGCCAATAATCGCCAATAACGCTGCCAATACAGTCAGGTCAAATGGCCATTGCATCATGGCAAAAATACCCAGTGTCACCACAATATCGTGGAACAATGACAGTACCGCACCCATTGCCAGTTTGAATTCAAAGCGAATGGTGACGTATACCAACATCAATAACAGCGCTAAAGCTACAGCGCCCGCAGAACGTACGTACAGCTCATTACCGACTTGACCACCAACCACATCTACCTTTGGCACAGTTGCCGTGTTATTTGGTAGTTGTACCGCAGCAGTAATTGCTTTGGTTAAGTCTTCTGCTTCAACATCTTCTTGCACAGGCATACGTACCATTAGGTCGCGGTCTGAACCAAGCGTTTGTACCACAGGGTCGTTAAAGCCTGCTTTGACCAATGCGTTAGAAACATCGGTGGCTTTTACTGGATTGCTATAGTTGAGTTCTGCAGCAATACCCCCAGTAAAGTCCAAACCTAAGTTTAAACCTTTGGTGGCAATGAAGAAGATACTGGCGACCGTTAATAGAATAGAAAGCAATGCCGCAGGCAAAGCAATCTTCATAAACGGAATCACGCGCTCATCATCAGGGCGGCCATATTTTTTTGAAGGCAGTTGAGTATTCTCAGTCATCAGTGATCTCCTTAAATGCTCAACTTTTTCAAGTTACGTTTTTTGCCGTAGATGATTTGTACAATTGCACGGGTCACTGTAATTGCAGTAAACATCGAGCAGACAATACCAATCATGAGCGTCACAGCAAAGCCTTTGATTGGACCTGTACCAATCGCAAACAGAATGAATGCCACCAAGAATGTGGTTAAGTTCGAGTCGAAAATAGTGTTATACGCTCGGTCATAACCCGCCACAATGGCTTGTTTGGGCGAGGCCCCCCACTTAATTTCTTCTCGTATTCGCTCACAAATCAAGACGTTGGCATCCACCGCCATACCAATGGTAATTACGATACCCGCAATACCCGGCAAGGTGAGTGATGCACCAATCCAAGACATGACGGTTAAAATCATGGCTAAGTTAAACACTAAAGCGAAGTTGGCAATCAGACCAAATAGACGGAAGAACACCACCATCCAGATTGCAACCAAAATGAAGCCAATCTGAGTCGACAATACGCCTTTATCAATGTTTTCTTGACCCAAGCTTGGACCAATCACACGTTCTTCGACAAAGTACATTGGCGCTGCCAAGGCACCTGCACGAAGCATTAAGGCCAATTCAGAGGCTTCTTGTGGGGAATCTAGACCTGTAATACGGAACTGCGAACCCAATACCGCCTGAATGGTTGCAGCATTAATGACGACAGATTCGGTATATGGGGTGCGTACTTCAGTTTGTGTGCCAGTTTCATCGGTCACATAGCTAATACGTTGTTTGTTTTCAATAAACAATACCGCCATACGTTTACCCACAGCGTTACGTGTCGCATCTGCCATGAGTTTACCGCCCGCAGCATCAAGGGTAATGTTAACTTCTGCACCGCCTGTATCTTGGCTAAAACCACTCGACGCATTTTGAACACGCTCACCCGTTAAAATACGGCTGCGGTTCAATAATAATTGGCGACCACTGTCCAAAGATTCAAAGGCAAACGCTTCTGTGCCAGGTGGTACTGTACCTGTAGTCTGACCTGTGTACGGATCAATATATTGATCATTTAAGTCAGACACCAAACGGAATTCGAGGTTCGCAGTACGACCGAGTACACGCTTCGCTTCAGCAGTATCTTGTACGCCTGGCAATTCCACTACAATACGGTTGCTACCTTGAGTTTGTACCAAAGCTTCAGCCACACCTAACTCGTTAATACGGTTACGTAAAGTAGTTAAGTTCTGATTGACCGCATACGACTGAATTTCCTGTTTACGGACATCGGTATAGTTCAGACGTAAGCTAGAGCCTTCTGTGGTGGCTACAGCTTGCTGTGTGTATTCATTGCCGTTACGACGCAAGAAATCCATCACTGCATCACGGTCTGCATTATTGGCAAACTGTAGGGTGATGGTGTTGTTATTCAGCGAAAGGCTATTAAATTTCAGCTTGTTGTCACGCAATTGACGGCGTAAATCGGTGGCTGAAGTTTCCATACGCTGGCTGATGGCCTTGTCCATATCCACTTCTAATAAGAAGTGCACACCACCACGTAAGTCCAGACCGAGTTTCATTGGTTTTGCACCAATTTTTTGTAGCCATTCTGGTGTGGTTGGCGCAAGGTTCAGTGCCACGACATAGTCATCACCTAAACCGCGACGTAAAGCTTCTTTGGCTTTGAGTTGGGCTTCTGAGGTGTCTAAACGCAACAATGCAGCATTGTTGGTAAAGCTGTTGTCATGACTGGCAATATTTTCTGATTGTAAAATTTGCTCTGCTTTTTGTATGATGCTTTGATCAATTTGGGTACCAGCTTTGGCACCTGAAATTTGAACAGCAGGTTCATCTGGATACAAGCTAGGCAGGGCATATAATGTACTCACCACAAGAACAACGAGGATGAGCAGATATTTCCATGCTGGGTAACGCATTTATTTTCTTCTTAAAATGAAAAAGTCGTGCGTGAGCACGACTCTTTTTGATTAGAGGTTGTTTAATGTGCCTTCAGGAAGAACTGAAATGACACTCGCGCGTTGTACTTTTACTTCTACACCACGGTTCAGCTCTACCACTGCAAAATCACCTTCAATTTTCGTGATTTTACCCATAAGACCACCTGCGAATACCACTTCACTGCCTACGCCCAAGCTTTCAATCAGTGTACGATGCTCTTTGGCACGCTTTGATTGTGGACGCCAAATCAGGAAGTAGAAAATTGCAATGAAGACTGCAATCATTAAAAGGTTAGCCACAAGGCTTGGT
Source organism: Acinetobacter sp. YH01007 (assembly GCF_013420425.1). Classification (NCBI taxonomy): domain Bacteria; kingdom Pseudomonadati; phylum Pseudomonadota; class Gammaproteobacteria; order Moraxellales; family Moraxellaceae; genus Acinetobacter; species Acinetobacter sp. YH01007. The sequence goes on from NZ_VOYC01000007.1 coordinate 10,141, forward strand.
TGTTGTGCAGCTTCACCTGCTGCGTGAGCGGTCGAAATAAAAAGGCTCATTTCATTTTCCTAAACTAAAAACTGGCGATCAGTGATCTGATAATAAATTGGGTTTGTTCTGCAATTTACCTTGTCTTTTTACTCAGCGCAAATACTGAAAAGACTAATCTTCAGGACAAGGCGGTACTTCTAGGCCACGACGGGCATAAAAGTCCTGTACAAATTCATCGAAAGTGCCGTTATCTAAGGCATTGCGAATATCTTGGGTAAAGCGTTGGTAATAACGTAAGTTATGAATAGTGCCCAACATTGACCCCAACATTTCGCCACATTTTTCTAAATGAAACAAATAAGCGCGGGTAAAGTTCTTGCAAGTATAGCAATCACAATGCGGATCGAGCGGGCTTTGGTCATGACGATACTTACTGTTACGAATACGCACCAAGCCATCGGTTACAAAGTAATGACCATTGCGCGCATTACGGGTTGGCATCACGCAGTCGAACATATCGACGCCACGACGAATTGCTTCCACAATATCTTCTGGCTTGCCGACGCCCATCAAATAACGTGGTTTATCTTCTGGCATTTTAGCTGGCAAATAATCCAGTACTTTGATCATTTCTTCTTTCGGTTCACCCACCGAAAGACCGCCAATGGCATAACCATCAAAACCAATTTCAAGTAAGCCGTTTAAAGATTCAACACGTAAATCTTCGTACATACCGCCTTGAATAATCCCGAACAGCGCGTTGCTGTTTTGTAGTTCATCATGGTGATGTGTTTTACAGCGTTTTGCCCAGCGTAAAGACAATTGCAAAGATTTTTGTGCTTCTTCATGCGTTGCAGGATAAGGCGTACATTCGTCAAAAATCATCACGATGTCAGAGTTCAAAGTTTTTTGAATTTCCATCGAGATTTCAGGCGAAAGAAAAACCTTTGAGCCATCAATAGGCGAACGGAAGGTCACACCTTCTTCTTTAATTTTACGCATTGCGCCTAAGCTAAACACCTGAAAGCCACCAGAGTCAGTCAAAATAGGCTTATCCCATTTGATGAATTCATGTAGACCGCCGTGTTGCTGAATCACTTCTAGCCCTGGACGCAAATATAAATGAAAGGTATTGCCTAAAATAACCTGTGCCTGAATTTCTTCAATATCGCGTGGCAGCATGCCTTTGACTGTGCCATACGTCCCCACAGGCATAAACACAGGGGTTTCTACCACACCATGAGCAAGTGTTAAACGACCACGACGGGCGCGCCCCGACTGACCTAATTTCTCAAACTTCATATATGTTCCAAATCAAGGCGAAAAAACAGTTCGCTGATTGTTCATGCTAAAAGTGCAATATTTTCCTAGATTCTGCACGGAATTGCCAGTTGAGATACGTTTTCCTTGGTAAAAATTGCGAGTAAATATTTTGTTCAAATCCATTGTGCTTACATGGCGTAAAATTGCTGAATACGTTGGGTAATTTCTTTATGTAAGGCAATTTCACCTTGTTCATGATTGTCCATTGCAGCAACGTGCTGAATTAAACGCTGAATATATAAATTACTGTCAATAAAACTCGGTTCTAATGTGAGCAAATAGGCTTCATGTGCAATGCTCAAATAATCATACGGTTCCACTTCTAAAAGTTGTGCCAGATCAATCAGCAAGTCTTTATCCACTTGTTGTAGTTTGAGCTTGGGTTGTGCGGTGGATTGTTCCATCGTGGTTTGAGGCGCTTTGTTGTGCAGGAATTCATCGAGCAAAGCACTTGGAGTGTTTAGAAATTGCGCTGAGTGGATTTCTACATCGACCTGTTTGGGCACATGAATAAAAAACAGAATTTGGCTTAAATCTAAGCCATAAGCGCCCGATAAAGATTGTTTAGCCTGCTGAAATATATCCAGTAAAAGTTCAAGATGGTTGTATTGCAGCGTGTCATTGGAATTCAGCAGAGGATTGCCATAGATATGTCGCTGTTTAAAATAATCTGCAAAAATATTTTTAAATTGATGCAGACCGCTAGAATTGTTGGCTTGAGTGCGATAACGCCATTTTTCTATATTCCATTTATTTACTTCAGATAAATATTGTGCTTCATCTTCCTGTTCATTAAACAGGCTGCGTTGGCTTGAAACAGCTAAATAATCGACCCCAAGATATTCATTAAAGACCAGTACACAGGCATAAATTTGGTCTTGTTCATATTGCTCATAGAGTTGGAAAAACTCTTGAATGAGGGGTTTTTCAGGTTCTGAATATGTTCTAACATTTTATCGGCTTACTTTTTATTTTGGGATTTATGTTTTGAGCAATTGTTGTTTATATTTTGCTCAACCTCATGATTGTGTCAAAGCTGAGAAAAATGTCAATAAGACAAAACAAATTGTAGTCAAAGCTCACTTAAGTTGTTAAATTGTAATTAAAATCAATTCATAGAGGTGGGCTATGAGTGAATTAAACAGTGCACTAAAAGAAGACCAATTCTATAAAACACTTTTGGAAACCACGAATGCAATTCTGTGGCAGATTAACTGGAAAACCAAAGCTTTTAGCTATATTGGCCCACAAATTGAGTCTTTACTGGGTTGGACGCAAGACAGCTGGAAAACTGCACAAGATTGGATTGATCGGATGCATCCTGAAGATCGGGACAAGACCGTGAATATGTGTGTGAGTCTGTCCGATCAAGGCACAGACCACGAAGCGGATTATCGTGCCTTAACCGCTACAGGAGATTATGTCTGGATTCGTGATGTGGTGCATGTGATTCGTGAAAATAACGAAACTGTGGCGATTATTGGGTTTATGTTTGATATTTCTGCGCGTAAACAAATGGAGTTGGAACTCGAAGCGTTGAGTCGCAAAAATCTGGCTTTGAGCTTACAAGACCCGCTGACCTTGGTTGCCAATCGAAAGGCGCTCAGTGAGCGTATAGAAAACGAATTTAAACGTGCTGTGCGTCATCAACATGCATTGTCTCTCTTGTTTATCGACATCGACCATTTCAAGCCTTATAACGACAATTATGGACATTTACAGGGTGATCATTGTTTGATTAGTGTGGCGCAGTTGCTTAAACAACACTTTGCTCGTGCATCTGACTTTGTGGCTCGCTTTGGTGGCGAAGAGTTTGTGGTGCTGTTGCCTGAAACACCATTGGCAGATGCTGTACAACTTGCTGAAAACTTTAGACAGGCAGTATATGCGCTGGAAATTCCACATACCAAGACAGGGGAGACGACCCAAGTTACTGTGAGTATTGGTGTAAATAGCTATCACCAAAATCAGCAGTATCACAATGTGGTCGATTTTCTGCATTCAGCCGATGAATTGTTGTATTTGGCAAAAAACAAAGGACGTAATCAGGTGCAGTATCTGACACAGTCTTGTGTTTAGTCGAAATCTGAAAAAACAGCAAGCTTCGTGCTTGCTGTTTTTATAAATAATTTCAAAGGAGCGGCTTAGAATTAAATGGCTTAAAAGTTTGGACGATAATCAAAACTTTGTGCTGCACTGTTGTCCCGAAAGGCGCGCACAGGTTTTTTCGCTGTGGTTGCAGTGTTAATCATGTTGTTAGGAAAGACCTGAATATAGTTATTAAATAACTCGACATTGCGGTTATAAATAGTAATCGCAGCACCGACATTTTCGTTCTGCTCATCAATTTCATGCATCATTTTTAAATACAGTTGGTCGGCTTTGAGTTCAGGGTAATTTTCGACCACCACATTTAAGCTGCGCATCAATTCTTTGCTCAAGGCTTCAACACGTTGTAATTGGCTGACATCGGCATTGTTGATGTTTAGGTTCATAATATTTTGGCGCAGTTCAGTCACTTTTTCTAAAGTGCCTTTTTCCATACCTGCATATTGTTCGACCACTGGCGCAAGTTCTTCAAGCGTTTTTAACTTCTGTCGTTCAAAACTGGTCACATCTGCCCAAGCGCGGATGGTGGCGTTGTGGTGGCGTATGATGTTGTTACGAATCATGATGCCCAGCATCACCAAGACGATGACAACCAAAAGAAAAATTGCGATACCCATGTTTTGCCCCAAGACGATTTTCTTAGTCCAGAAAATCAATCAAATCTGTCTGTAATTGTTCTAAATAAGGTAATTTAAAAGTGCGTAAGTGTCCACGCAATGCGGAAATATCTTGAATATTTTTTGCTTTACTGGAAATTTCAAACAAGTTGCGATTACCTAAAAAACAGAGCGTGTTCCGCTCAGGGTGAAATAACAAATCACCTTGCTGATGCTGAAAAAAATCATCCAGTTTTAACACCATTGCAGGGCTGAGCGTACGCGCCAGTTGAATTGCATCACTGCCAAAAAAGTTGAGTTTTTGATTCAGGCGAATGTCACTGGTATGCCACGGCACATGATAAGGCGCACCAAAGGTTTTATTGTTTGAGGTAACGGCTAAACCTTGTAGCTGCACATCAAAGACAAATACGCCCGATAAATGTCGCACCACTTCACGTACTTTGTAGTCATTGCCATTTTGATCTTTAATGCGGGTTTCACTGACATAGCGATATTCAAATACCAAAACCTGATGCTGCTTGCCTTGTTGATCTTGCCAAACTGTACTGGCGTAGCGGCGAATTTCATTGGACAGATTCCCCAAATTAAATAAAGGGAACAGACTTTTTAAATGGGCAATCAAATAAACGGGTTGTAGGGTTCGGGCAAGATGTTGCGGTGGTTGCTGCCATGCCAGTTGATAGCGTTGAGCAATGCTTTCTTGTTCTAAAAAAGTGATGACTTCTTCAATGGGGTCGTCTTGTTCATAGGTAATAAATGCCCAGAAGATACAGCCTAACCCAATCAGCAAGCAGAATTGCAGCCAAATATTACTCGGTTGAATCAAGAGCAATAAACAGAACAACACACCTATAATGCCAAGCAGGACAGGCAAAACATTTTCAAACTTGAGGGTGATGTCATCTTGCCAAGGGTGTAAGCCATCTAAAATATCTTGATGGCTTTGTGCTTTTTTTCCAATATCCCATAACCGCGCGATATTACGAAATACCCGTTGATTCTTCTTGCGTCGAATATGAATGGAGTGTTGCACGGAATCGAGCGGCATGGCGGTTTCTTTTACAGTTTGAAAATTAAGTCTGAGCTTGATCAATCAGCATGGCATCGCCATAGCTAAAGAAACGATAGCGTTCCGCCACAGCATGTTGATACGCCTGCATGACATTTTCACGGCTTGAAAGCGCAGATACCAACATTAATAAGGTGGATTCAGGCAAGTGGAAATTGGTGATTAGACGATCCACCACTTTAAACTGATAACCTGGGTAAATAAAAATTTGCGTATCACCCGACCAAGCCGCAAGTTCGCCTGAATGGGCTTGAGCTGCACTTTCCACGGCACGGGTAGCAGTTGTACCCACTGAAATAACTTTATTACCTCGTGCTTTGGTTTCACGAATCAGCGCTACGGCAGCTTCAGAAACTTCACACCATTCACTGTGCATGATGTGATTGGCAATATCATCGGTACGTACAGGCAGGAATGTGCCTGCGCCCACATGCAAGGTCACAAAGGTTTTTTGAATGCCTTTATCTGCTAGCTGTTGCAGTAAGGCTTCATCAAAGTGCAAGCTGGCAGTGGGTGCGGCAACACTAGCGAGTTTTGTTGGGTCGTTAAATACGGTTTGATAACGCTCGGTATCAATCGCTTCTGCTTCGCGGTTAAAGTAGGGTGGAATCGGCAACTGACCGTAGGCATCCAATACGTCTAAAATAGGCTGCGAAAACTCGACAATAAATAAGTTTTCATGGCGACCTTGTACGGTCACTTTTACAGCATCAGGCCCAATAAACAGTTCTGCACCTGCTTTTGGTGAGTTGCTGGCTTTAATATGGCAATGGGCAATAAATTGATCTTGCAGACGTTCTACCAAGACTTCCACTGCACCGCCTGTGGCACGTTTACCTTTAAGACGCGCTTTCATGACTTTGGTATCGTTAAGTACCAGTAAATCGCCCGCTTCGAGTAAATTCAGTAGGTCGGTAAATTGATGGTCATGATACTGACCTTGAGCATCAAGATGCAGCAGACGAGAGGCGCTACGACTTGCTAGTGGGTAACGAGCAATGAGTTCATCGGGGAGATTAAAATTAAAGTCAGAAAGCTGCATGATAAAAACAAGTTAGAACACTGGGAAAACTGCGCCTAGTATATGCTTTTTTAGGTTTTATGGATGAAATTGGTCGATTATAAATCAAAAAAATGACAGCTGATTTAATTTTAAACAATTGCAAAAAACTTGCGTTGACAAGCTGTCAAAAAAGTTTATTATACCCATCAACACCTACCCGAGGTGGTGAAATTGGTAGACGCGGCGGACTCAAAATCCGCTGTCAGAGATGACGTGTCGGTTCGAGTCCGACCCTCGGGACCATATAAAGGAAAAGCCCTCAAGCATATTAAGACTTGGGGGCTTTTTTATTGTCTGTATATTAATGGGTTGTGCCATTTTTTAGCTCCAGTCTTAATGATTCCATTAGCCACAATTCAGGTGGTCACTTTGGAAAATGAGTACCCAAATGAGTACCTGATTTTTCATTGGTACTCATGGTGGAATCAGATGCTAAGCTTAAATTATTAGATCAATACAATAATCAAATGTGATTGATCGGGTGTCTTATAGGGCTTGTAGTACTTAAAAGCTTTATTCACTATCTAAAGCTACTTTGATGACATCTGCAATTGTCTCAGTGGTGACGCCTCTTTTTCGAGCATTCTCAGAATGGAGCCAAGTTGCTAAGTCTTTATTGCCTTTAGATGCCTTGCAGCCAACACAGCACAATGCAATATTGGATAAGGTTGTTATTCTTATATCGTTGATAATGTGTTCCCAAGACTTCTTATTAGCCCTTTCAGTGCCAAACTTTTTGCCGCAATATACACAGCACAGGTCTCGCTCCGAGACCGCATCTTCTATGTGCTTTGGTATTCCCCATGAATTTGCCATTTTAGGTTTTCCTTATTTTATGGCTATAGTTGAATGAAAAATCCTAACCTTTGATAACTCACATTCATAAAATTTAGATCTAAGCATAAAATGAAATAGTTGTCATAACACTATATAAATGAGGGTGTAAAAAAACCAGCGCCGAAGCGCTGGTTTTTTACATCACTAACTTAGGTTAGTTTTGCATCATCTTATTGAGCTGCATCAAGTGCAGCATTGAATGTTGCGCTTGGACGCATTACTGCATTCACTTTAGCTTGATCTACTGCGTAGTAACCACCGATATCAACCGATTTACCTTGTACTTCCGCAAGTTCAGCAACAATTTTGTCTTCGTTTGCAGCTAAAGCTTGTGCAAGTGGTGCAAACTTCGCTTTCAACTCAGCATCTTCATCTTGAGCAGCAAGTGCTTCTGCCCAGAATTTTGCCAAGTAGAAGTGGCTGCCACGGTTGTCCAGTTCGCCAGTACGACGTGATGGAGACTTGTCGTTATCAAGTAATTTGCTGGTCGCTTGATCAAGAGTTGATGCAAGTAATTTCGCACGAGTATTATCTTCTTTAATACCCATTTCTTCTAAAGAAGCAGCAAGCGCAAGGAACTCACCTAATGAATCCCAACGTAAGTGGTTTTCTTCAACAAGTTGTTGTACGTGTTTAGGCGCAGAACCACCCGCACCAGTTTCGTACATACCACCACCCGCCATTAACGGAACGATAGATAACATTTTCGCAGAAGTACCAAGCTCCATAATTGGGAACAAGTCAGTGAGGTAGTCACGTAAGATGTTACCTGTTACAGAAATGGTGTCTAAACCACGCGCAACACGCTCAAGTGTATAACGCATCGCACGAACTTGTGACATGATTTGAATATCTAAACCAGTCGTGTCGTGATCTTTTAAGTATTTTTGAACTTTCTTGATCACTTCGTTTTCGTGTGGACGGTACGGGTCTAACCAGAAAATTGCTGGCATACCAGAGTTACGTGCACGTGTTACTGCAAGTTTAACCCAGTCGCGAATAGGTGCATCTTTCACCTGACACATACGCCAGATGTCGCCTTCTTCTACGTTTTGAGTCATCAACACTTCACCCGTGTCAATGTCGGTGATGTTTGCAACACCTGCAGCAGGAACTTCAAAAGTCTTGTCGTGTGAGCCGTATTCTTCAGCTTTTTGCGCCATCAAACCTACGTTTGGCACAGTACCCATCGTACGTGGGTCGAAGTTACCATTCCACTTACAGAAATTGATCATTTCTTGGTAAATACGCGCGAAAGTAGATTCAGGCATTACTGCTTTACAGTCGTAAGGTTTACCGTCAGCACCCCACATTTTACCGCCACCACGAATCATTGCAGGCATAGAAGCATCTACAATTACGTCGTTTGGAGAGTGGAAGTTGGTGATGCCTTTTGCAGAATCCACCATTGCAAGTGCAGGGCGGTGTTCTTGGCATGCGTGTAAATCTTCGATGATTTCTTCACGTAAAGAAGTTGGTAAGGTTTCGATCTTTTCATAAAGACCTGCCATACCGTTGTTGACGTTAATGCCAAGTTCTTCAAACAATTTACCGTGTTTTTCAAACGCTTCTTTATAGTAAATTTTCACACAGTGACCGAATACAATCGGGTGTGAAACTTTCATCATGGTCGCTTTTACGTGTAAAGAGAACAAAATGCCTGCTTCTTTACAATCATCCAATTCTTTTTCATAGAAGTCGCAAAGCGCTTTCTTGCTCATGAACATAGAATCGATGATTTCGCCATCAAGTAACGCTACTTTTTCTTTCAATACAATGGTTTCACCAGAATGAGTGATGAGTTCCATTTTTACGTTACGTGCGCGGTCAAGCGTCATTGATTTTTCGCCATGGTAGAAGTCACCTTCATCCATGTGTGAAACGTGAGTTTGTGACCATTGCTTCCATTCACCCATAGAGTGAGGGTGTTTTTTTGCATAGTTTTTCACTGCAGCAGGTGCACGACGGTCAGAGTTACCTTCACGTAATACAGGGTTTACTGCTGAGCCTAAGCATTTGCCAAAACGAGCGCGTAAAGCTTTATCTTCTGCAGTATTTTCATTTTCAGGATAGTCAGGAATTGCATAGCCTTTTGCTTGTAATTCCTTGATACATGCAACTAACTGAGCAACTGAAGCACTGATGTTTGGAAGTTTGATGATATTGGTATCTGGATCTTGCGTGAGACGTCCAAGCTCTGCGAGGTTGTCGGCTACCTTCTGTTCTTCGCTTAGGTATTCCGAGAATTCAGAGAGTACGCGTGCTGCTACAGAGATATCACTCTTGACAATCTCGATGCCAGCAGGCTTAGTAAAGGTCTCAATGATCGGCAGTAGAGAGTAGGTCGCCAACAATGGCGCCTCATCGGTCAGTGTGTAAATGATTTTTGACTTTCCACCAGCCATATATAGCCCCTTGCTTTGATTGAGTTTTTTAGGAGCGAGATGATGACTCAGCCCCTGCGAACCGATTTGCCTAATTTAACCTTGAGAGTATCGACTCTCTATGCATTTCAGTCAACGTAATTACAGTGATGACGCCATTTCGCTACGAAATGATGTGTCGCATTTGTGCGAATCAAGACACGGCTTAATGTAAAAACGAGCCTATTTAAACCTAAAAATCGCCTTGAGTATTTAGTGTTGAAATACTAATCAAATCGTATGATGAAGATATGACATCAAAAATATATGTATATTTTATTATAAATTAACCAGTTGAGGGTTCGACTTAAGTCGAATGTTTGATAAATAACCGATGAAAATGATAGGTGGATATATTTATTCTATTTATTTTATATGTTTATCAATATGTTGCTTCTATTTTTTACAGTGTGATGCAATGTAAACTCTTGTATAGAAGTTGAGATTTTCTTCAAAAACGGAGGGAAATCTACAGATAAAAAGCCTGATTTATATTTTAAAAGTTTAGATCTATTTTTATGGTCCAAATTTTACAAAAATAAGCGTATTTTTTAGCGGGTTTGTAGCACCGTTTGATCCATCAAAAATCATAATCAAGCGTGAGCTAAACCCTTGTTAATCCATAGATGAAAAAATCAAGTAGTAAAGAAGAAATGCCGAGTTGTTACGCAGTTTTTAAATTAGTTTGAAAGCTTGTGTTTTGTGTTAAAGTTTGTAGGTTAACTCTGAATTCAGTGGATGAGTTTTGTAGACAAAATAATTCATAGGCGCGGCACACTTTAATTAACGAGGCAAAAATGAAAATACAGTTGCTGGAAATTGGTCCTGAAACGGAGCAACTCAGTGCTTGCACACTCTCGTTATTATTGGGTGTACATACGCCAAGTAACCAAATTGATGGTTTTTTGAAGTTTGCCCGTCAAATGCTGCAAGTAGATCATGCCATTTTGACTTTTAAAAATGAGCCGTACATCTGGTATTCCACCAATCAAGTTTTTAAAGCCTTTCGTGCCAACCCAAACGCACGGTTAGACGCTTTCTTTCAAGGTCAGCAACTGATTGAACCTCAACATCCTCAATATGCAAATTTTGTGCAGCACATCGCAAGTTTGGGGATAGAAGCCGCGCGCCTAATCGCACTGGATTTACTCAAAACCGATGGCGAGTCGATTGGGCAGTTGTTGTTATTTGATCATCGTGAAGAAGCGTTTAGTTTAGGTGCTTTGCCGACAGTCGCGGAGTTTGCTGCAGGTTTGGTGCGTTATATTGAATTAAAAGTTGATTATGCAAGCTTAAAAGAACTGTATGAACAGCAGTCTGCATTGAATTTTAGTAAAACTAAATTTTTCCAAATTATTGCGCATGATTTGCGCGCGCCATTTCATGGCTTATTGGGGTTTTCGGAAGTTTTAGCGCAAGAGCGCGAAACTTTGGATGATTCTAGTATTCAAAATATTGCCGACTATTTATTCGACACAGCACAATCGACCTATAACTTGCTAGAAAGTTTATTGAATTGGGCGATGGCAGAGGGTGGACGCTTTGTGTATCACCCAATTAATTTTGAGTTAAAGCAATCGACCAAAATTGTTTGCGATGTGTTGAAAAGTTTGGCAATCAAGAAAAATATTGAACTGATTGATCAAGTTGAAGAAGGCATTAAAGTTTATGCCGACATCAATATGATTACCTCGGTGATTCAAAATTTGGTGTCGAATGCGCTGAAATTTACCTTTACCGATGGCACAGGCAAAGTCATTTTACGTGCAGAGCAAACAGAAACCAGTGTGGATATTTATATTCAAGATACGGGTTTGGGCATGACTGCACAACAACTCGAAACGCTGTTCGAGCCTAAACTTACTGTTAGTTTTAAAGGCACTGCAGGTGAAAAGGGTATTGGTTTAGGTTTGGTGTTGTGTAAGCGTTTTGTCGATTTGAACCACGGGCAAATTGTGGTGGAATCGAAAGAAGGTGTGGGAACGACTTTTAAAGTCAGTTTGCCAATTGCGACCAGTAGCCATCAAGTATTAAGTAAAGAAGCGTTATTATCTGAGAAAACTTAATTTCAAAGTTTATATACAAAGCAAGCAAAAGCCTGTGGATGTTTAAAATCATCCACAGGCTTTTTTTATCGTGATCAATTTAGATCAACTCTTGCATTATTGAATGTTTTGAATCGGACTACCACCCAACGCTTGCAATAAAGTCACATAGGCGTTGTATTGGTTTTGCTTGGTCTGCAATAAACTTAAACGTGCATTGCGGGTGGTTTCTTGTGCATCTAGCAGGTTTTTTAAGGCAATCGCACCATGCCGATAACGCACCTCAGTTAAGCGTTCAGTTTTCTCTGCCAGTGCTAAATTGCGGCTTTGCAGCGCGACTTGTTGATTCAGCGCGGTTCGTGCTGACAGTGCATTTTCGACATCGGCAAAGGCTTTATATAAAGTTTGTCGATATTGCACAATGGCTTTTTCATATTCCAAAGCATTCACTTTTAGATCGCGCTGCATATCATTCCATTGCAAAAATGGCAGGGTTAAACCTGCACCTAAAGTGGCAATTGGGTTTTTTAGGGCATCGCTTAAAGAGGTATGCGCGCCTGTACCGACACCTGTACTGAGTGTGCCTGTAAGACTGATGGATGGGTAATAACTGGCTCGATTGGCATCTTTATTGGCCAAGGCTTTACGTAAACGTAATTCGGCTGCACGTAAGTCGGGACGACGTGACAGCAGTTCTGCAGGTAAGCCAGCAGTAATATTCGGTAAACGAACAGCGGCTAAACTCTGTGGTTCATTGATATTCAACATTTGCACAGGTTGATGCAGTAAAACTGCCAAGGCGGTGCGTGTTTCAACTTTTTGCTGTGCAATTTGGCTCAAGGTTGATTTTTGACTTTGCAGGGCTTGTTCGGCTTGGTTTAAATCCAATCCTGAAACTGCACCCGCGCGATATTGCGCACTGACCAATTGATACGTTTTTTGCGTACTGGCAAGGTTTTGTTGTGCGACAACATAGCGTTCATTTAAATAACCCAATTGCCAATATAAATTGGCAGTGGTTGCAATCAGGCTTTGTGCGGTGGCTTGTAAGTCTTGTTCGGTGGCTAAGGCTTCCCAACGTGCAGCTTCAGTCTGATTGGCAAGTTTACCGAATAAGTCCAATTCATAGCTCAGTCCGGGATAATTCAGCGAAATCCCACGCGCTGTATCACCATTGCCCTCTAAACTAAATTGATGCCCTGTAGAAATACCTGCATTGCCAATCCGGACACCTTGCTGACTTTGGCTTTGTTTTGCTTGTAATCTGGCTTGTTGTAAATTCAGTCCTGCAACCGCGAGGTCACTGTTACGCGCCAAGACTTGTTCAACCAATTGATTTAAAGCAGCATCGTGAAAGAGTGTCCACCAACGGTCTGTATTTAGTTGTGCAAGGACTTGCTGGCTTTTTTGCTGCTGCTCAAACTGTTGAGGAATATTTACAGCAGGTGCCTGATAAGGTGTTTTGACTACGGCTGCACAACCCACTAAGCTGCTGCCAAGAAAAAGCGCAGTGACGAGTTGGCTGAATTGTCGTGACTTCTGGTTAAATCGCATCATCATTCCTTACTCTAATTCCTTATTCTCTAGATAGCGCATCGACAGGGTTCAGTTGGGCAGCATTACGTGCAGGAATAAAACCGAACACAATTCCAATCAGGCTTGAACAGACAAAAGCGGCTACAATCGAGGTGGTGGAGTACGCCATTTGAAAGGTTCCGCCTGCCACATGGTTAATCAACTGACCAATTCCGAGTGCGAGTAAGACGCCAAGTACACCGCCTAAAATACACACCAAAATGGCTTCAATTAAAAATTGCTGCAAAATATCGCTTTGTCGTGCGCCGACTGCCATGCGTACCCCAATTTCTTGGGTACGTTCTGTGACAGAGACCAACATGATGTTCATTACACCAATTCCACCGACCACCAGTGAAATCACTGCAATAGCAGAAACCAGTAGGGTCATGGTGGCGGTAGTTTGCTGAATGGTTTCGCGAATACTGTCGGCATTTTGAGTAAATACATCCTGCGCACCATGACGCTGTACCAATAGACTCAGAATGGCATTTTCTGCTGCAGCACTTGGATATTCATCTTTGACTCGTACAATAATGCTGCGCACATGGCTTTGACCGAGCATGCGACTCATTACCGTAGAGTAAGGCAAATACACATTTAAGCTGTCGGCATTGCCCATCATGCTTTTTTGTTCTTCGACCACGCCAATAATACGGCTGGGTACACTGCCCAATAAAATCACTTGCCCAACTGGGTTGCTGCCATCACTAAAGAAAGTATTTTTGGTATTGTGATCAATCACCACATCTTGCGCTTGTTCCAGTACGCTGTGTTTGTCAAAAGGCTGACCCGACTGGAAATTCATGCCGCGTACATAGAAAAAGTCTTCACTCACACCATTGATTGTGGCAGAAGCCTCGGTGTCTTTAAAGCGTACTGTGACGTTGCTATTGACCGATGGGCTGACGCCATCTACATAAGGCTGTTCTGCCAAAGCATCGGCATCGGCAGGAATCAGGGTTTTAAGCTGCGATGAGCGCGAGGTATCGCCAAAACCACGCCCCTGAAATACGGTGATGGTGTTGGTACCTAAACTGCTGATGTTCTCTAAAATTTGTTTCTGTGAACCATTGCCGAGTGCCACAACAGATACAACCGAAGCGATCCCGATAATAATGCCGAGCATGGTTAAAAAGGTACGCATGCGATGCGCATTCATGGCCAGTAGCGCCATGCGGAACGCTTCACCTAAACGATCAAATACAGAACGCCAAGCTGAAGTTCTTTTTTGTGGCGGATGTTGCAAGGTTTGTTGGGCAATATCATCCTGATTGGCAGGTGTGTTGGGCTGATCAGAAATAATAAGACCATCACTGATTTCAATAATCCGTGTGGCATTTTTAGCGACATTATGGTCATGTGTGACCAAGATGATGGTGTGACCTTTAGCATTTAGCTCACGTAAAATCCGCATCACTTCAATACCGCTATTCTTGTCGAGTGCACCTGTGGGTTCATCGGCAAGAATCACATCGCCACCATTCATCAAGGCACGTGCAATGGACACACGTTGTTGTTGTCCACCTGAAAGCTGACTTGGGCGGTTTTGGGTTTTATCGGCTAGACCTAAGTCACTGAGCAGCGCAGTCGCGCGTGCTTGTCGTTCTTCAACATCGGCACCTGCATAAATTGCAGGCACTTCGACGTTGCCCGCAGCGCTTAAATCACCCAATAAGTGATAGCGCTGGAAAATAAAACCAAAATATTCACGACGTAGCTGTGCCAGTTCATCGGCTTCAAGTTGTCGGGTTTCACGTCCTTTGACTTTATAGCTGCCAGTGGTGGGTTGATCCAGACAGCCCAAAATATTCATGAGAGTGGATTTCCCCGAACCCGACTGACCTACAATGGCAACCAATTCACCTGGGTAGATCTTCAGGTCAATGCCTTTGAGAATCTGCACTGTAGATTCACCCGCAGGGAATTCACGGGTCAGATTGGTGACCTCTAACAGAGGTTGTGACTGACTCATCTTACATTCTCACTGATGGGCCAACACGACCACCACGCTTCGCCGCATCGTTTGAGGTATCGGAGCCATCGGCAATAATGACTTGATCGCCCAGTTTTAAGCCACGAATGACTTGTACTGTTGCACGGTTATTTAAGCCAAGCAATACCGATTGAGGTCGAGCTGAGCCATCGGCTTGCAGTACACGTACCATGCCTAAAGAGGCTTTACCTTGATCAATCAAGGCTTTTTCATTGGCAGTCAATTCCAAACGGGCAGGGCGTTTGGCAGAACTGGCATCGGTATTGTCGCGCTCAGCACGTGCGTTGCTGTCAGAATTATTGCTGTTGCCACGACTGCGTGAACGGTTTGCACCTTGCACCGCAGCAGCAGGAATGGTCAGCACATTGCGCGCTTCTGCCAAAACAATGGACACTTGTGCGGTCATATTGATGCGTAGCTTGCCGTCTTCATTTGGTACGTCAAATAAAGCGTTGTAGTACACGGCAGAACTTGAAGATGATGAGGTGTTGTTATTGCTTTCGGTATTGATGGATTTGGGTGCAGGTTCTACCTGACGTAAAGTAGCGTAATGTTTTTTCTCACTGTTGCCCAAGGTGGTGAAATAGACCGTTTGTCCCTCTTCGACCTTCATTACATCCGCTTCAGAAATTTCTGCTTTTACAGTCATGGTGTCAAGTTTGGCTAATTTAACAATCGTGGGCGCACTTTGATTGGCGTTCACGGTTTGACCTTCTTCGGTCACAATTGCAACGACAGTGCCATCCATTGGGGCAAGAATACGGGTATAACCTAAATTTTCTTTAGACGTGTCTAAAGTTAGGCGTGACTGTTCAATTTGAGCATTAATGGCAGCAATTTCTGCTTGTGCAGTTTTATAGTTGGCTAAGGCAGTTTCAAGTTCGGCACGTGAGGTCGCATCTTGCGCATACATGGCTTGTTGACGCTGATATTCTGCTGCGACTTTGGCGAGATTGGCTTGTCGAACCGCCAATTGTGCCTGTTGGTTTTTAATACTGGCCTGCGCTGTTTTAAACTCATTTTCCTGTCGTACGGAGTCAATTTGGGCAATCAACTGTCCTTGTTTGACTTGATCGCCTAACTGAACATACATTTTTTTGACTTGACCTGAAACTTGCGCACCAACACTGACCATTTTGGTGGCTTCAAGTACGCCTGTTGCCAACACCGCACTTTCAATATCTCCACGGCTCACTTCGGCAGTAATGTATTGCGGTTGTTGTTCTTTGGGTTTTAAAAAATACCAAGCGGCAAATGCCAGCATCAGCGCAATGATAATTCCCGCAATAAGTTTGGTCGATTTTATTTTTGGCATGAGTCAAAAAACAGAAAAAGAAATTAAAAGGATTATAGAAGTGAAATAAGGATAAATCGTGAATTTTTTGAAGAAACTGCAAATGAGAATTATTTATTAGTGGTTTGAGCTAGATTTAATACAGTCTGAGTACGGTATTACATCCATAAAAAAAGTGAAAATAGCATCTGTTAACGAGGTGGGGGTAGTTTGTTTCATCTCTATGATAATTTTATGAATTTTTATGATAAATGCTGAAAAATACAACTATGGTCTAAGTTGCTTAAAAAACCTTATTTTCTATATGGATTTAAGAATTAAAAGCAGCTAGTATCAAATTCCATAAAATAATTATGGATTTAATCATTAGGATAATACGGCATCGGGACGATGCAATAAAACATGACTTTAAGCAAAAAATCTGAGGGGTAAATCATGGAGTGGAGTGAGAAATTTAATATCGGAATTGATGTGATTGACAATCAACATCGACAAATTCTGGACTATATTAATGCGCTGGAAAAAATTCGGGCGACAGGTGCGCGGGAGCAAATCAAAGAAGTCTTGGATGACTTGATTGACTATACGCAATCGCATTTTAGCTTTGAAGAAAACTTGTTGTCACAGGTCAATTATCAATACTTACCATCACATCGTGGTATTCACGAACTCTTTGTGAAGCGTTTGAATGATTGCCGTCAGCGTTTTGCCAATGGCGAATCGGTAGAACATGATTTGTATCGTTTGTTGTCTAAATGGTTGATTAACCATATTCAGCATGATGATCAGGATTATGTCGATGCGGTACGCGACAATATGCTGCATTATTTGCGTTCACAGGAACAGAAAAAAGGCAAAAGTTGGTTTGCACGTTTCTTTAGCTAATCCTCTGAAAAGCAGATGATTTTAAAAATTATTTGATGAAGTCTGCTTAATTAAGCCGAGTGAGAAGCAAACAGCGTTTTACCACAGAGTTCTGTAATGGCTTGTAGCACCAAATGTTCAGGGTTTTCCTTGGACATCCCTTTGATGGCGGCATCAATACGCAATAATAGGGCGGGCCATTGCAAGAAACTATTTGGATTTAAACGTCGCAAAGCTTGCTGGTAAACACTGACTTTGTTTTTCCAAATACCCAGTTGCAAAGCATTTTGTGGTTGTTCAAATAATTGCATCAGCAGGCGCATTTCTTTGCTGATGCTCCACAAAATTAAACTCATGGCTTCACCCGAAGCCATGAGGTATTGAAAAATTTTCATGGCTTGCGCCAGATTTCCTGCCAGTAAAGCATCGTTTAAATCATAAGTGCTATAACGAGATTGATCTTGTAAACAGGCATGTAAATGTTCAATCTGAATCTGCTGAATTTCAGGAAAGGTGTCACTGACCCGCATTAAGCTATTTTTGGCAGCCAAAAGGTTGTGTTCATGATGTTGTTCCAACCATTGCCACGCATCATGTCCCAATTGGATGCCAAGCTTTTCTGCTTCCAAACCTAAAATCAGCTGCCGATCTTTAGGATAATTCGCCGTGAGTGCAACATTGACCCCATTGGCATCAATCAACTGAAAAAAACTGGATTTCAGGCTATTGCTGTCCTGTTTTGGCATCACTACCAACAGCAAGTTTTGTTCATTGTGCTGAATATAACTTTTCAGTTGTTTTAGTGTGCTGGCATCGGGCTTGATATTGCCGTGTACTTCAACCGCCAATTGACTCGAAAACAGTGACAGACTGTTTAAGGCATTGAATACATTTTTCCAATCGCTAACGCTATTTAAATCATAACGCTGACGTTCAATATCCTGTTTTTGCCAACTGGCACGAAAAGCATCCAGCAAGTTTTGTTCGAGTAAGGGTTCTTGACCATGCAAAATCCATACGCCACGTGCTTCATCGACACGTTTGAGGGCTTGTAGATAGTCAAGTTTCATAAAAAATTCGCACTCGAAAACTTATTTAGGGTTTGAATACACAGGTGGGTTGACCAAAGGTAAACGATTAGATGAAATTTGACGCACAATTTGCTGTGCTACATCATCAATAATGACTTCTTTTAAGAATTTTTGTTCCTGATCATCGGTATTCACAGTTGCGACATCGTATTGATAACTGCGCGTTGCCATGACGGTACGAGGTTCGGTGATCGGGTTGCCTTGCGCATCTTCAATACGGAAAGTCACACTCAAACGTAATAAGGTTTCTACCAGTTTGCCATTCAATTCCAAGCGACGTGGCGTATAGTCAAGTACACGCAGTACATAGGCATTAGGGTCATTGCTGAGTTGTACGCCCGCTGTACCCATGTGAATGGAAAGTTTTTCTTCTAATTCTTCAGCATTGCTCGGTAAAGCCAGACTCATTTTTGAATAAGCCACAGGTGCAATGCTTGGATTGGTGCCTTTAAGATGAAAACCACAGCCGACTAAGCCAGCACTGAGTCCACAAGTTAAAACAATGACTGCTAGACGTTGGCTAAAGTGCATGTGCTGTCCTCTGTAATATTCTTGAAAGTTTAAAAGCGGAAGTTGAGAAGATCTTGATTGTAGGTGCAAAGCCCATTGACTGACAACGGGCTTTGTTAGGAAATTGTTTTAATTCCTTTTTTGTAGGAGGGTTTAGGGGGATTGTTTTATAAAATCCCTCCAAACCTCCCTTTAAAAAAGGGAGGTTTAAAAGCACTTAAACCACCAAATTCACTAACTTATTCGGTACCACAATTTCTTTCTTGGTTGGCCCAGTCAAGAATGGTTGTACTTCAGGTAAGGCTTTGGCAAGTGCAAGAATGTCTTCTTTAGATGCATCTACTGCTACATCAAGCTTGCCACGTAATTTACCATTTACCTGCACCACAATCGTTTGAGTATTGCGGGTTAATGCAGACTCATCGACCACAGGGAATAGGGTGGAGGTTAATTCAATTCCGAACTCTACCAATAAGGTTTGGCTCAAGTGTGGTGCAAATGGCGCAAGCAAGGTCAATAACGTCACAATTGCTTCACGTTCAACCGCAAGGTCTTGTTCGTTCTGCGCTTCAAACTTGTTGCAAGCATTCAAGAGTTCCATCAATGCTGCAATTGCAGTGTTGAACGCATGACGACGCTCAATATCATCGCCCACTTTTTGAATGGTTTCATGGGTTTTGCGACGTAAGTCTTGTGCTGCTGTAGCAAGTTTGCTGCTGTCAATTGCAGTTGCATTGCTGCCTTTTTCAAGGAAACCTGCCGCCAAACGCCAAACACGTTTTAAGAAGCGGTTCGCACCTTCAACGCCTGCATCTGACCATTCTAAAGACTGATCTGGTGGTGCAGCGAACATCATAAATACACGTGCAGTATCTGCGCCGTATTGGTCAATAATGGCTTGTGGGTCGATACCGTTATTTTTCGATTTCGACATTTTTTCCTGACCACCAACAATCACAGCTTGACCATCGCCTATGTATTTAGCCGAAAGAACGCGACCTTTTTCGTCTTTTTCAAGCTCAATATCGGCAGGGTTAAACCAAGTTTTCTTGCCGCTTTCTGCTTCGCGGTAGAAGGTGTCAGCCAAGACCATGCCTTGAGTCAGCAAGTTGGTAAATGGCTCATTGCCTTGTACCACGCCTTCATCACGCATAAGTTTGTGGAAGAAACGTGCGTACAATAAGTGCAAGATGGCGTGTTCTACACCACCAATATATTGATTAACTGGCAACCAAGTTTGCGCAGCTTCAGGCTTGACCATACCACCTGTAAAATCTGGAGATGCATAACGTGCATAATACCAAGATGATTCTACAAAAGTATCTAAGGTATCGGTTTCACGACGTGCTTCGCCACCACAGCATGGGCAAGTAGTTTGATAGAATTCAGGCATTTTATTTAACGGGTTGCCTGAGCCATCTGGCACAACATTGGTAGGTAAAATGACAGGAAGCTGATCTTCTGGAACTGGAACTTGTCCACATTTTTCACAGTTGATCATTGGAATTGGGCAACCCCAGTAACGTTGGCGTGAAACACCCCAGTCACGTAAACGGAATTGTACTTTTACGTTGGCTAAACCTTGTGGCTCTAATTTCGCTAAAAGTGCATCAAAAGCCGCTTGGAAATCTAAACCATCAAATTCGCCTGAATTGACCAGTTTACCTTCTTTAGAACCGTACCATTCTTGCCATTGGGTTGTGTCAAAGTCCGCATCGTCTGCACCTTTGGCATCAATCACCTGAATAATTGGCAATTGGAATTTATTGGCAAACTCAAAATCACGCTCATCGTGCGAAGGTACAGCCATCACCGCACCAGAACCGTAAGACATCAACACATAGTTGGCAATCCACACTGGCAATTCTTTACCCGTTACTGGATGCTTCACAAACAAGCCAGTCGCCATGCCTCTTTTCTCGGCAGTGGCAAGGTCAGCTTCTGCCACAGAACCCATGCGGCATTCTTCAATAAAGGCTTTTAATTGTGCATTGTTTTCTGCTGCTTTTAACGCCATAGGATGTTCTGCAGCAACAGCCACATAAGTTGCACCCATTAACGTGTCAGCACGCGTTGTAAATACAGTCAGACCATCTGCATAAATTTCAGGATTTGCCGATGGGAATGTGATTTCCATCCCTTGCGAACGCCCAATCCAGTTGCGTTGCATGGTCAAGACTTGCTGTGGCCAGCCATCTTTTAAAGTTTCTAAATCGTCTAATAATTCTTGGGCATAATCGGTAATGCGGAAGTAGTACATTGGAATATCGCGTTTTTCTACCAATGCACCTGAACGCCAACCACGGCCATTTTCGACCTGTTCATTGGCCAAAACTGTTTGATCGACAGGATCCCAGTTGACTGTCGAGAGTTTGCGATAAATTAACCCTTTTTTATACAGTTGCACGAATAACCATTGTTCCCAGTGGTAATACTCTGGAGTACAAGTGGCAAATTCACGATCCCAATCTATTGCCAAACCTAGTTTTTTCAATTGGTCGCGCATGTAGGCGATATTTTCAAAAGTCCATTTAGCTGGGGCAACCTGATGCGCAATCGCTGCGTTTTCTGCAGGTAAACCAAAAGCATCCCAACCCATAGGTTGTAAGACGGTTTCACCTTTTAAACGGTGAAAACGGCTAATTACATCACCAATGGTGTAGTTACGCACGTGACCCATGTGCAGTTTGCCGCTTGGGTAAGGGAACATCGAGAGGATATAACGATGTGGACCTTCGACTGTGTCGGCAACTTTAAAGGCTTTGCGAGATTCCCAGTCGCTTTGGACTTGGGGTTCAATCGCACTGGCTTGATATTCAGGGTCAATGTGAGTAGTCATAAGGTTAAATCAGGAATAAACGGTTAAAAAAAGTGTGTCACACAGCATAGCGCAAAATGCAGCTAAATTGAATTTTGCGCGTTGGATTGTGCAGGAAAATTTAAGCGAGTCGTACTTTATGGCTTAAAACTTAAAAAACTTGTGGGTTGGCACGTTCTTGTTGTGCCTGATTTAAAGCTGCATTGGCTTCACGTTGTTGCTGATCCATAGCTGGATTTCCTGCAGGATGATTTGTGGTAGGTGTCGCATGTTGGTTTGTTGTATTTGCAGCAGTAGGTGCAGGGTTGTCAGCAGGATTTGCAGGAGTGGCAACGGTTGGTGCTGAATTTCTCCAGCCATAGGTATCGACTTTGCCTTTTTTCTTGGCAGTTTTTGGCGGCGGTGTCGTGGTGTAATGGGTTGAACCATTTGCATCGACCCACTTGTAATATTGTTTTGCAGAAACTGAGCTAGTGGCAAAAATTAAAATCAAGCTTGCAGAAAGACAACTCAAGCGGATCATTGGCGTTTTCATGTTTGGAAGTCCTGAGCAAAAAGGGTAAATGGCAGAAAACCAATTACAAAAAATCATGTTGGCTAAATTTTAGCAATAATTCCCCATGAAGCTAGGATTTATTGACAATTTTTCGATGATTTTTATCTGCAATAGTGCCTATTCAAAATTGGAGCATTGGCTTGCCAATTTGCGAGTTAAAATAAGCTGAAATGCGTTGCTGAATCATAACCAAGCGATTTATATATTTTTTAATTCATTCTTTATTTTTATGTATCTGATATGAAAAAATTATAAAAAATTCAGCAAATATCTGAAGTTATTTGTTTTATATGGAAATATTGGGCTTGGGATTAAATTGTGATGGATGACACAAAGCGTAAAAAATGCCCAGTTTATAAATAAAGCAGAAAAAGCCGATTTTTAAACTTGACTTTAGTCGGGTAAACTACAAAAATGCACACTTTAGTTTTATGTGCCTTAGATCGATCACCCTTCGAATAAGTGTCATGTCATGCAATGGGCAACTTCTCTAGCCGAGAAGCTGAACAAAGCTTATAAAATGTGTTTACCCCAACACGTTTTAGATCTCATATTGCTTATACGGTAATCAGATCGGAAATTTTTCCTATTGCCATGAAAACTATGAAATATGTGTGCTATAACAGTGCAGGAATTAATGAACAAAACACTGCAGGTGTCTCCCATTTTGCAGTGATAAGACTAGGGTGAATCACGTTGGAACTTTTATCTGGTGGTGAAATGCTCGTTCGCGCATTGGCGGACGAAGGCGTTGAGCATGTTTTTGGATACCCAGGCGGCGCAGTACTTCATATTTACGATGCGTTCTTTCAACAAGACAAAATTAATCATTACCTCGTGCGTCATGAGCAAGCTGCTGGTCATATGGCAGATGCCTACTCGCGCGTAACAGGTAAAACTGGTGTGGTGCTAGTGACTTCAGGTCCTGGTGCAACCAACACAGTAACTCCAATTGCAACTGCGTATATGGACTCAATCCCAATGGTGATTTTGTCTGGTCAGGTTGCAACACACTTAATTGGTGAAGATGCCTTCCAAGAAACCGATATGGTGGGTATTTCACGTCCGATTGTAAAACACAGTTTCCAAGTGCGTCATGCAAGTGAAATTCCTTCAGTGATTAAGAAGGCTTTCTATATTGCATCTTCAGGCCGTCCAGGTCCTGTTGTGGTTGATATTCCAAAGGATGCAACCAACCCAGCGGAAAAATTTGCTTACGAATATCCTGAAAAAGTGAAGATGCGTTCGTATCAGCCACCGCATCGTGGTCACTCAGGTCAAATTCGTAAAGCAATTGATGAATTGTTGAATGCAAAACGCCCTGTTATTTATTCAGGCGGTGGTGTGGTTCAAGGTAATGCATCGGAGCAATTGACTGAACTTGCACACATTTTAGGTTTCCCTGTAACCAATACATTGATGGGCTTGGGTGCGTTCCCGGGCAATGATCCACAATTTATTGGTATGTTGGGTATGCATGGTACCTATGAAGCCAATATGACCATGCACAATGCCGATGTAATTTTGTGTATTGGTGCGCGTTTTGATGACCGTGTAACCAATAATCCTGCAAAATTCTGTCCAAATGCCAAAGTGATTCATATTGATATCGACCCTGCGACGATTTCAAAAACCATCATGGCGCATATTCCAATTGTGGGCGCAGTTGAGCCTGTACTTCAGGAAATGCTAGTGCAGCTGAAACAGTTAAATGTTTCTAAGCCAAACCCAGAAGCAATTGCTGCGTGGTGGAATCAGATTAATGAATGGCGCAAAGTTCATGGTCTGAAATATGATAAGCCAACTGATGGCAGTATGAAGCCACAACAAGTAGTTGAAGCATTGGATAAAGTGACCAATGGTGATGCGATCATTACTTCTGACGTAGGTCAGCACCAAATGTTTGGCGCGAACTACTATAAGTATAAGCGTCCACGTCAATGGTTGAACTCTGGTGGTTTGGGTACGATGGGCGTAGGTTTGCCGTATGCAATGGCGGCTAAACTGGCTTATCCAGATCAACAAGTTGTTTGTATTACAGGTGAAGCATCAATTCAGATGTGTATCCAAGAGCTTTCAACTTGTAAGCAATATGGCTTAAACGTAAAAATCTTGTGCTTGAATAACCAAGCTTTAGGTATGGTTAAACAATGGCAAGACATGAACTATGAAGGTCGTCACTCTAGTTCTTATGTTGACTCATTGCCAGACTTCCCTAAATTGATGGAAGCCTATGGTCATGTGGGTATTCAGATTAACCATGCCGATGAGCTTGAGTCTAAGCTTACAGAAGCAATGGCGATTAATGATAAATGTGTATTCATTAACGTAATGGTTGACCGTACAGAGCACGTTTATCCGATGCAAATTGCGGGTCAATCTATGAAAGATATGTGGTTAGGTAAAGGGGAGCGTACAGAATGAGACACATTATTTCCGTTCTCGTTGAAAACGAATCAGGTGCGCTTTCTCGTTTAGTGGGTTTATTTTCTCAGCGTGGTTATAACATTGAGACTTTAAACGTTGCACCAACCGAAGACCCAACGCTTTCACGTTTAACACTGACCACGTATGGTGATGATCATAAAATTGAGCAAATCACCAAGCAATTAAACAAATTGGTTGAAGTGGTAAAAGTGGTTGACTTGTCAGAAGGTCCACATATTGAGCGTGAATTGATGCTGATTAAAGTAAAAGCGTCAGGTGCTGCACGTGCCGAAATTAAACGCACAGCAGACATCTTCCGTGGACAAATTGTAGATGTTACACCGACCACTTATACTGTACAGCTTGCGGGTACAACTGAAAAACTTGACGGTTTTATTGATGCGATTGCAGAAAATACGATCTTAGAAGTTGTACGTTCAGGTGTGTCTGGTATTGCACGTGGCGAAAAAGTTTTAACCATTTAACTGAATTTAGTTAATTTTATTCATCGAATTCATTCCATCTCAAAGGATGGAGAGCTTGCTCAAATGCTGAATAGACCTGCATTTGAGCAAGATAGGAATCCAAAGCATTTTAGCGGAGACAGCAATGCAAATTTTTTACGATAAAGACTGCGACTTATCTATCATCCAGTCTAAGAAAGTAGCAATCATTGGTTACGGTTCACAAGGTCACGCACACGCGCTTAACCTTAAAGATTCTGGTGTAGACGTAACTGTAGGTTTACGTGCTGGTTCTACTTCTTGGAAAAAAGCTGAGAATTCGGGTCTTAAAGTTGCTGAAGTTCCTGCTGCTGTAGCTCAAGCTGACGTTGTTATGATCTTGACTCCAGATGAGTTTCAATCACAACTTTATCGCGACGTAATCGAGCCAAACATCAAACAAGGCGCGACACTTGCATTTGCACACGGTTTCTCGGTTCTTTACAACCAAGTTGTTCCACGTGCTGACTTAGACGTAATCATGGTTGCACCTAAAGCACCTGGTCATACAGTACGTTCTGAATACCAACGTGGTTCAGGTGTTCCAGACCTGATCGCGATTCACCAAGATGCTTCTGGTAACGCGCGTAATGTTGCACTTTCTTACGCTTCAGGCGTGGGTGGTGGTCGTACTGGTATCATCGAAACTTCTTTCCGTGAAGAAACTGAAACTGACTTATTTGGTGAGCAAGCAGTTCTTTGTGGTGGTGCTGTTGAATTGGTTAAAATGGGCTTCGAAACTTTGGTTGAAGCTGGTTATGCACCAGAAATGGCTTACTTCGAGTGCTTACACGAACTTAAATTGATCGTTGACTTGATGTTCGAAGGCGGTATCGCTGACATGAACTATTCAGTATCTAACAATGCTGAATACGGTGAATATGTAACAGGTACTGAAGTAATTAACGAACAGTCTCGTGAAGCAATGCGTAATGCACTTAAACGTATTCAATCTGGTGAATATGCGAAAATGTTCATCCAAGAAGGTGCGTTGAACTACCCATCAATGACTGCTCGTCGTCGTCAAAACGCGGCTCACGGTATTGAAGTAACGGGTAACAAGTTACGTGCGATGATGCCTTGGATCCAAGCAAACAAAATCGTAGACAAAGAAAAGAACTAAGTTACGCGCCTTAAGAAAAGTAAAGCAGTGCTTTACTTTTCTTTCGTACCTTGGATCCAAGCAAACAAAATCGTAGACAAAGAGAAAAACTAAGTTTTAGTTTAATCTTTAAAAAACCCTTATTGTATATAAGGGTTTTTTTATGAGTGAAGTAAAGGATGTTACGTGTCTTGCGCTTCGCTCAGAACTGTGTTTTCACTCCTTGCGCTGTAAGCGTCCGCTGAACCCCATGCCTATTTTTTAATTTGAGTTGGATTTCCAGCGATGTGGCGTAATTCTTCTATTTGGGTCGCTTTATGCGTCGGCAGCCTTTTCAGCACATCACTTAAATAGGCATACGGATCCAAGCCATTCAGCTTTGCTGACTGGATTAAAGTCATGATATTCGCCGCTCGCTGGCCGCTGCGCAGCGAGCCAGCAAACAGCCAGTTCTTGCGCCCTAAGGCCCAAGGTCGCATTTGATTCTCTACCCAATTATTGCAAATCGGTAGATTGCCATCATCCAAATAGCGGATTAAAGCTGGCCAACGCTTCAGAGTGTAATTGATAGCCTTGGCGGTGGGAGAACTCGATGGCACCGTCAGATGATGTTGGTTGAGCCATTCATATAGTTGTTGCATCACCGGTTGGCTATGCTGTTGTCGGTATTCGCGGCGGTCTTCCGCTGTACCATCCGTCTTTTTCCTGAGTTCTGCTTCTATGGCATACAGTTTCTGAATCAGCACTAATGCCTGTTCAGCGACCTGACTTTTCCCGGTCACATGCAGTTCATGGAATTTACTGTTAGCGGCAATGTAAAAATGACCCCCCAACAGCATTTGAAAATTGACCCCCTTGGTTAATATAGTGGTCTTTTTGGACTGCTCAACATGTTAACTTTGGAGCAAGCAGTGACAATCCAAATACTTCATCAACAAGGTCAATCTATTAAGGCAATTTGAACCGTACCGGGTTTGTCGGAGACTCAATATTCTGAGAGACTATTCCGATGAAAAAACCAAACTATACCCCCGAAATTAGAGAAAGAGCGGTTCAATTACTCATTGAATCTGAAAAGGCGGATTTAAGCCCTGTGACAGTTCAATGAAGTTTATATTTCGAGTCATTGAGGATATGTAGCTTTGCTTACTTTAAATGCTTTGATCTAGTAAAATGATGCTATTCGTGCTTTAGATCTGGTGGGTGAATATGCATATTTTATATGTGAGCGATGGTAAGGCAGGTCATCGCTCTCAAGCATTGGGTCTTTTTAAGGCAATGCAAAAGCAAACAAATATTGATCTGACTTTTGAAGAAATTTCAATTGATCATTTACCACTGTTGAGTTTATTGGCCGCATATAAAAAACAAAAACATGCTGCAGTATCGCAGCCACCTGATTATATTTTTGGAGTAGGTAGTCATACGCAATTACGTGTTTTATTGATGGGCAAAGTTTTTTCATGTGCGAAAACTGTCATTTTAATGAAACCCAATTTTCCATTATCTTGGTTTGATCATGTGGTTATTCCTGAACATGATGGTGTGCTAGAGCGGGAAAATGTGATTGTTACACAAGGTGCGTTGAATCCCATTGAAAATGAGCAGCGACACATAGCAAACCGTATTTTGATTGCGTTAGGTGGTTCATCTAAACGGCATATTTGGAATGCAGATAAGGTGATGTCTACGATTCAGCAGATTGTGCAGCAGAACATGCAGTGTGACATTATTTTGACGAGTTCTAGGCGTACACCTGCTGATTTTTTACCTGCAGTGGCCCAGCAAAGTTTTGCTTCACAATTGCAAATTTTCCCAGTTGAAGAAACGCCGCAGGGTTGGATTTTTGAAGAGATGCAAAAAGCGGAAGCAGTATGGGTGACTGAAGATAGTGTGTCTATGATATACGAAGCACTCACCGCAGGTTGTAAAGTAGGGCTTATTCAGATAGATCGAGTGAAAGAGGATCGGATTACGCATTCCGTAGATAAACTAATAACTTCAACTTTTTTTGATAATGAAAGAAAATTATTGTCTAATACATTTCTAAATGAAGCAACTAGAGTTGCTAAAATTATATTATCTAGTTAGAGCTTTGATTTTATGAAAATTTTACATATAGCTAATTTTGCATTTAATAAGTTGGGAGAGCGGTATTATTCTATAGATCGAAAAATTTCTGCAGGTTTAATAGAAAATGGTCATTTTGTTTATGATTATAGTTTTCGTGATATGGCAAGAATGGGAACAATTTTCAAAACAAAAAAGTTAGGGAGTGGTGTAGCTAATAATGAGGTTTTAAAAATTGTAGAAAATTTATGTCCAGAGCTTGTTTTGATCGGTCATAGTGATTTACTAAAAAAAGAAACTCTTCAAACGATTCGCAAAAATTATCCCTCAATCAAGATTGGATTTTGGTTTGTAGATTGGTTATGTGAACAATCCAAAGCAAATTTTATAAGAGAGTTTGCTCCTTATGTTGATGCTATTTTTTGTACAACAGGTGGGAGGTTATTAACACAATTTAAATTACCAAATAATAAAATTGGTTATATTCCAAATATTGCTCAAAAATCTATTGAAGAGCTTCAGCAATTTAATAAAGATTTTTTTTTAAGGGATTTTATATTTTTTGGTACTGTATATAAAGATCCTGATCGAGAAGTATTTTTAACACATTTAGTTCAGAGTTTGGGTGAAAATTTTCACTGTTTTGGAGCTTTTGATAATAAAGCTGTGTATGGACATAAGTACATTGATATTTTGTCTTCAGCTAGATGTGGGTTAAACTTATCAAGACGTAATGATATTGAATTATATTCATCTGATCGTATCGTGCAATTAACAGGCAATGGTTTATTAACATTTACTCCACGTATACCTGGTTTTGAGAAATTATATACTGATAAAGAAGTAGTTTATTTTGATGACTTGAAAGATCTTATAGAAAAATTTGAATACTATAAAATGAATACAGAACAAGCAAAGGTGATTGCGGAAAATGGTTGGAAAAAATCGCATCAATCATTTAATAGTGCTAGGGTGGCAAAATATATGTTAGAGGTTATTTTTGATCAGCCTTTATCTGAAGCATATGAGTGGGCACATGAGGTGTATATCTAATGTGGTTTGTTTATGTGGTACTTGGTTTAATTTTTTTTGCTGCAATACTTTACTTATTGGGTAATTATACCTTTTGGTTACCATTACGCAGTGCAAAATTGCCACGTATTGTGATGTTGCATCAAGTAACTCCCCATGTAGAAGCTTCTGGTATGAATATGCCACCGGCTAAATTTGAACAGTTGTTGCAGTATTTGGTAAAAAAACAGGCTGTTTTTTGTTTCGTTTCCGAACTTGACCAGTATGAGAGGCAGAGTAATGTTTTTGCCTTATCATTTGATGATGGCTTTCAGGATAACTACCAGTATGCATTTCCTTTACTCAAAAAATATAATGTGAAGGCAACAATTTATTTAGCAACACAAATTGAAGGTATTGAAAAGTTAAATACAGCACAAATTCAAGAAATGTCAGCTTCTGGCTTAATTGAGTTTGGTGCACATACTCAGCATCATGTAAATTTGCTGAAATTGTCTGATGAGGAAGCATTTGCTGAAATGCAGGCATCAAAAAAAGATGTAGAAGTTTTAGTCGGGAAATGTCTAAGCTTTGCTTATCCATTTGGGCGTTTTAATGAGAAACATCAACAAATGGCAAAAAAAATTGGTTTTAAAAATGCTGTATCTACACGTAAAAAAGTAGAAGCTTATACAGAAACTAATCAATTTAATATTCCACGTGTCAGTACGCATGGCGCAATGAATGCTTTACAAATGCGTATTGCTTTAGCCAAAGGACGTTATAAATTATGATTCCTTGTAGTGTTTATATCGTAACTTTAAATTGTGCCGAATGGCTTGAGAGTACACTGGAAAGTGTAAAAGACTTTTCAGAGGTCATTATTTTAGACTCAGGCAGTACAGATCATACTTATGCTATTGCAGAATCATTTCCCAATACGCGAATTTCTCATCAAGATTGGCAGGGCTATGCGGGTCAAAAAAGCTTAGCTTTGGCGCAATGTAAAAATGATTGGGTTTTAAATTTAGATGGTGATGAAGTTTTATCTTCTGAATTAAAAGCTGAAATTGAGCAAACGATTCAGAGTAATCAACTCGATGCTTTAATTACACCAATTAACGATGTGTTTTTAGGTGTTCCCAATAGTAAACATACAAAAAAGCATGCCAAGGTACGTTTTTTTCGTAAGTCTAAAGGGCGATATGACTTAGAAAATAAAGTGCATGAAAATGTGATTGTAGATGGTCAGAGTGTTCGTGCAGAAGGTGATATTTACCATTATGGTGAATCAAGTATTTTTGTTAAAGTTGAAAAGAATAATCAATATTCTGAATTAAAAGCACAAGAAAAATACCAAAAAGGGAAACATCCAAGTATTTTAAAATTGATATGTATCATGCCCTTAATGTTTATGAAATCGTACTTTTTTAGAAGAAATTTTATGAATGGATGGCGTGGTTTTGTTAGTAGTATGATTAATGCGTTTTATGCTTTTCTAAAAGAAGCTAAATTATTTGAAAAAAGAAGCTACAATAAGCATGATTCTAAATATTGAGTACATAAAGTTGAAAATTTGCTTTATTTCTACAGATTTTCCACCAACATTAGGTGGCGTTGCCTCTCATGCACATGAGTTAGCAAAAGCAATGGTAAAACTTGGGCACGAAGTTCATGTTTTGACTTCCTTAGTTCATGGGAGTGAACCCGTAGAGATGATGGATGGCGTTTTTGTACATCGTGTAAAAGTTCTTTGGCAAAAGCCCTTTTATACTTGGGGGATGGCTAAGTATATAAAAAAAATAATAAATGATAATTCAATAAATTTAGTTCATGTACATGGAATGCGGCCTTTGGAAGCAACCAAAGGCTTAAAAATTCCTGTGGTATTTACAAATCATACTTCGGGTTTTTTAAAAAGATTAGAAAAGCCTTCAATTTTACAAGGTCGCTTAAAATCACGTTTACGACATGTCTCTTTAGTATTGGCACCAAGTTATGAGTTATGTGATGCTACAGTCAAAACTGGCTACACTGGGCCTGTATATTTTGTTTCTAATGGAGTGGATACAAATAAGTTTTCCGCAAAGGAATTAGAGAGTATTAACGAAGAGAAAACTTTTATTCTCGCGAGGCGTTTGGTCGAAAAAAATGGTGTTGTAGTGTTTGCTGAAGCACTAACTAAAATCAAAAATCCAAATTTTAAGGTATTAGTTGCTGGCGTGGGTGCTGAACAACAAGCTATGCAAGAAATATTAAAAAAAGCTGGTATAGAAAATAAAGTTAAATTTATTGGGGCTGTTAATAACTCGGATATGCCAGCTTTATATAAACAAGCAGATTATTCTGTTTTACCATCATTTTATGAGGCTACAAGTATTACAGGGCTTGAATCAATGGCTTCAGGATTACCACTTATTGGGACAAACGTAGGTGGTATTCCATATCTTATTGATGAGGGGGTGACGGGTTTTTTAGTACCAGCCCATGATGCTAATGCCTTAGCTGAAAAAATGGATCGAGTTTTGTCTTTTGATAACCAAAAATATATTCAGTTAAGTTTGGCGAGTTCAGAAAGAGCAAAGTTTAAATTTGACTGGACTGTGATTGCGAAGCAAACAGAAAATTACTATAAACAGATTATGTAGAATTGATATGCGTAAAATTAATGTACTAGTCGCTTTCGGTACGCGTCCTGAAGCAATTAAAATGGCGCCTGTTGTTAACGCCTTACAAGCAGACGCTTCATTTGATACTAAGGTTTTAGTAACAGCACAACATCGTGAAATGTTAGATCAAGTCTTAGCTGTGTTTGATATAAAACCAGATTTTGATTTAGATATTATGAAGCCTAATCAAACATTAACACAGATTTCTTCAAATATTTTAGGAAGGATGGATGATGTATTTAATGAGTTTCGACCAGATATAGTCTTAGTACATGGTGATACTCTAACTGCTTTTGTTGTAGCTCAGGCTGCTTTTTATAATCAGATTGATATTGGGCATGTAGAGGCAGGATTAAGAACTTATGATCTAACATCTCCTTGGCCTGAAGAAGGAAATAGACAATTAATTTCTAGAATAGCAAGGTTACATTTTGCTCCTACTCAAATTTCATATCAAAGTTTAGTCAATGAAGGACTGAAGAAAGAAAATATATACATTACAGGCAATACAGTAATAGATGCTTTATTAAGTGTAGTAAGTTATGATAATTTGCCATTGCCAAAGCTTTCTGATGAATTATTTTTTAAATTAGATCCGAAAGATAAGATAGTACTAATTACAGGCCATCGACGCGAAAACTTTGGGGAAGGTTTTAAAAATATTTGTTTAGCTTTAAAGTACCTGGCAAAAAATAATCCAAATGTAAAGTTTATTTATCCAGTCCATTTAAATCCTAATGTTAAAAATGTAGTTAATAGCTATTTGTCTGATATTAATAATATAGCGTTAATTCCTCCACAATCTTATCTGGAATTTATTAACTTAATGAAGCATAGCTATATTATTTTGACGGATTCAGGTGGTATTCAAGAAGAGGCACCAAGTTTGGGTATTCCTGTGTTGGTAATGAGAGAAACGACAGAACGCCCAGAAGCCATTTCAGCAGGAACCGTAAAATTGGTTGGTACGAACCAAGAGAGTATTATTTCTAATGTTCAGGCTTTATTAGATGATAATGTATTGTACCGAAAAATGTCTGAAGCTAGTAATCCATATGGTGATGGTTGTTCGGCTAAAAAAATAGTAACTATATTGAAGAGCAATTATAGTTAATTAGATAAGGTTTTATATGTTTAGTTTATATGTAGTCAGTATCGAGGAAAGAGAGAGTCAAAGGTTGAATTCTTTCTTTAAACAAAATTTTTTTAAGGATATTCCTGAAAGAGATATTCATATTGAGGGTGTTAAAGGAGGAGAGATAACAGCTAAAGAATATTTTAATTTAGCTGTTCATGGAAGGGTGAAGCCTTTGACACCTGGAGAATTGGGTTGTACTTTATCACATCTTGAAATATATAAGAAATTCCTACAAACAGGGGATGATTTTGCATTAATTTTTGAAGATGATGCAATTTTCCCTTCTACATTAACCTCGTATGAGCTACTTAATCAAATAAAAAAGATTGAATTGGAAGACTGCTTTTTATTAAGTTTAGGTGGTGTGCAAATGAAAGTGTGTCGTAATGTAAGAGGTGAGTTTCAAAAAAGTAAAATACTTTCAAAAACTATTATAAAAATAAACCCCCATTTTTATAATAGAGTCTGCTTCACATTTGCATACGTAATTGATCGAAAAATGGCTGAAGTCCTATTGGCTTATCATCGTAAACTACGGAGAGCAGATGATTGGAGTTATTTGTATGATTTTAATCCTAAAGCAAAAATTTATATGACTAATTTAATAGACCATCCTGTTGAGCAAAATATTGATAATAGTTATATTGAGTCTGAAAGAGTAAAAAGTAGTGATATACTCCGTAGTCACTATGGATATGGGATATCAAAGCAAATTGCTAAAATTAAATTTAAAAAATTTGAATTATTTTAAAGTATATTTATTAAAATACTCTATATTTAATAAAGTATCTTAATAGTTTTAAAAAGTCTTTAAACGTTAAATTTTTTGCAATTTCTTTAATGAAGTTATTTTCTTTATAAATTGAATTGTATTTAATTAGGGACTCTAATAAGTATTTCTCATGGATATTGATTTTAAAACTCTTCTTTTTATTTTCTAACCATGAGCCATGAAAGTGATGAGTGGCATAATTGGTTGCAAGATCCAAACAAAAAGTAGTTGATGGATAAACAATAATTGAATTATTGTTATCATCACCTTTTTGTTTTTCATTTGATAAAGGATTGATATGGTAATCTTTGATAAGAATCTCTGAAACAGAGGCTGTATTTGTTGGTTCATGTATAGTATAAACTTTATTTTTATAGTAGTCTAAAATTCGTTTAGTTAAACTGTGATTCTCAATAGAACCCCATACTGCTGTAAATGGTGCTCCAATGCATTCAAATCCAGTAAAAGCTTCGTGATTTAAAAAAATATCTAAGTTTTGTTTTAATTCAACATCTGTGTCTAAATAAATTCCACCATAAACATTTAATGCATAAGCTCGAACATAGTCTGATACGTATGCATACTTCCCCTCATTGTATGCTGATTTAGTGAATGGGTGGCTATTAATATCGAAAGAGTCTTCATTCCATAATTTAATCTCATAGTCAGGACAAAATAACTCCCAAGACTTCATGTGGTTAATAAGTTCATTAGGAATATTGTTTGGACCAAACCAACAGTAATGAATAATTTTTGGAATCATCAGAAGCTCAAAATATTAAAGTATTAGTATAAAATATAGAATCGAAAAATGGCTTATCGGTTTTTATCCGCATTCCCTGCCAACACCATATAAATCAGCCCCACAAAAATCACAAATGCACCGCCAATAGAACTTAAGCTAAAGTATAAAATACGGTCATTGGTGTCTAAGGCAAATAGGTTATTGGCCAGAATATAACGCATGAACAACCATTGAGCGACAGCAAATACAATTAGCATAATGCCACGATTACGAACTGCAGGACGCATAGCCATAGTAACGCTCAACTTAAAACTCAAAACGAAGCGCTATTATGCCATTGTTGAAAATTGATCTCAATTGAATAACCTAAATCTTGGTTTTATACGTGCAAAAAGAGCAAACGTATTTAAAAAAATCTACTCTTTACGGTACATATTGACATTGCCCAAGCAATTTCTAAAGCGCTTGTATGACCAAATATATTGCTCAGGTGCTTGTTCAATCATATTTTGCATTGAAAGGTTTAGACAGTCTACAGAGTGTTGTAAATCTTGAGACAGAATAGCATCTGGCAATTTTTGACAGTGAATATTGAAATATCTTAAATTTGGACTTCGAATACAGCTTAAACCAATAATATTGCACTGTGTTTTTGCTGCAAGCTTGGAAACTAGTGTGATGGATAAAGTCTTTTTCCCAAAAAAAGCAGAATATATACCACCAGATGGCTTGGGTAAATGATCTGGTAAAATGACTGTTAAACCGCCGTGTTTCAAATGTTTAAAAATAGAACGAATACCAGTTTCATTGGTGGGTACTAAAGTGGCATTAAATTTTTCTCTAGCTTCTAGTAAATATCTGTTTATCCCTTTGTTTTTATTGGGCTTATACATAATCATGGGGGCTGTATATACACTGAGCCATGCATTGAGTAACTCCCAGCAACCAAAATGAGGAACTACCACGATAACTCCTTTTTTATTTGCAAGAGCGTCAGTTAAAACCGTTTCACCATAAACATTTTTTAGCAGATTCAAACTGTAATTTGGTGGCATTCCCCAGCATTTAATAAACTCTAGATAACTGAGACATTGACTTTGTACACTCTTTTTTATGAGCTGTTCTTGTTCGGCAGATGAAAGCTTTGGATAAGCCAGTTTAATATTAATTGCAGTGATGCGTTTGATAGATAAATTAAAATAATAAATAAGACCAGCAGCCATCATTGCAATTGCTTGCAGCAGGCGTAACGGAAAGACAGATATTATTTTTAAAATTAAGTACATCAGACAGCCGATCTCAAAATATAAGGTACAAATGAAGCATAAATTTTGCAGTGAACGCGAACGTGCTTGTTTCACAAGAAAAATGATCAGAAGCCTTAAAACAAAATAAAATGAGGTATGAAATTGAATTATTCAATGTTATTCATAATTAGCCAGTTTAGCATAGTGCAGTGTAATCGTTTTGCTATTAGCCAAGTAAAGTAATTATTATTTTTATTGTTCAACTTGGAATTTATCCAAATTGAAGTTAATAAAAAACCCTGCAAATTTGCAGGGTTCTTCTCACATTCTCAAAACTTATTCTTGAGATTCTGCTTTTGGTTTTTCACGTAAACGAATACCCAAATCACGTAATTGAGTCGCTTCAACTGGTGCTGGTGCTTGAGTCAATGGACATTCAGCTGTCTTGGTTTTCGGGAAGGCAATCACATCACGAATAGACGATGCGCCTGTCATCAACATCACCAAACGGTCTAAACCAAATGCCAAACCACCGTGCGGAGGCGCACCGTATTTCAACGCATTCAGTAAGAAACTGAATTTCTCTTCGGCTTCTTCTTCTTCAATACCTAAAGCTTCAAAAATCGCTTTTTGCATTTCTAAAGTATAAATACGCAGTGAACCACCACCAATTTCAGTACCGTTCAACACCATATCATAGGCAACAGATAATGCTTCACCTGGGTTGCTCTTCACATCTTCAACGCTTGATTTAGGCAAGGTGAATGGGTGATGCACAGAGGTCCATTTACCATCCTCAGTTTCTTCAAACATTGGGAAATCAACGACCCAAAGCGGTGCCCATTCGCAAGTGGCGAGGTTCAAATCGTGACCGATTTTGACACGCAGTGCGCCCATCGCATCATTGACCACTTTGGCTTTATCTGCACCAAAGAATACGATGTCGCCATTTTCTGCGCCTACACGTTTGAGTAGATCAAGCACGATTGGCTCAATAAATTTCACGATTGGAGATTGTAAACCTTCAATGCCTTTTTCAAGTTCATTGACTTTAATATACGCCAAACCTTTTGCACCATAGATGCCAACAAATTTAGTGTATTCATCAATTGCACTACGTGGCAATGAACCCGCGCCAGGAACACGAAGCGCAACAATACGACCTTTCGGATCTTTCGCTGGGCCAGCAAACACTTTGAACTCAACGTCTTGCATTAAGTCTGCTACGTCTACCAATTTCAGTGGAATACGCAAGTCTGGCTTATCAGACGCATAATCACGCATCGCTTCTGAATACGGCATACGTTGGAATTTGTCGAATTTCACGCCTAGAAGTTCATCGAACATCTTCACGGTCATGCCTTCCATCAAATCCATAATGTCATCGTCACTCATGAACGATGTTTCAATGTCGATTTGAGTAAATTCTGGCTGACGGTCTGCGCGTAAATCTTCGTCACGGAAACATTTAGCGATTTGGTAATAACGGTCAATACCGCCCACCATCAACAATTGTTTAAATAATTGTGGCGATTGTGGTAGAGCATAGAAGCTACCGTTAGATACACGGCTTGGCACTAAATAGTCACGTGCACCTTCAGGCGTTGCACGTGTCAAAATTGGTGTTTCAACATCCAAGAAACCATGATCATCTAAATAGTTACGAATCAGGTTGGTGACTTTTGAACGGAAACGTAAGCGATCTAACATTTCTGGACGACGGATGTCCAAGAAACGGTATTTCAAACGAATTTCTTCTGAAATGTTGGTATTTTCATCGTTCAATGGGAACGGAGGCGTTTCAGATGCTGCAAGAACTTCAATTTCCTTGCCTAAAACTTCAATTTGTCCACTGACCATATTGGCATTTTCTGTGCCTGCATAGCGACGACGTACACGACCTGTGATTTTTAATACAAATTCTGAACGTGCTTTATCTGCAGTTGCAAATGCTTCTGGGGTATCTGGGTCAATTACGACTTGCACAAGACCATCACGGTCACGCATGTCTAGGAAAATTACACCACCGTGGTCACGACGACGGTGTACCCAACCACACAGGGTCACGGTTTGATCAATTTGAGCTTCGGTTAAAGAACCGCAATAATGAGTTCGCATCATAGCGTTAAAAATCCAACTATATGGGTTAAGGAAGCGAATACGTAAACAGCGCACCGCCTTTAGCAAAGGTAGGATTATGCCTCTTTGGGCATGTGGCTACAAGAACCTGCTGCAAAAACAGTGGGTTTTTACAAGGAATGTGTCTGAAATAGGATAATGCAGCAAGATTCAGGATAAAGTGATGAGCTTTGACTTTATTTTATCTACCCTTACCGATCCAAAAACAAAAATAACAGACAACCTAAACTGAACATGAGTAATGCCCCTTGGCTAAACTCATTGATGGCACGTCCCGTAAAATAATACAGTTCGGCTTGCCAAGTCGCATCGGGGATATAACGCGCATAATCCCAAAGTGAAAAACCACCACATACAATCGACAAGATAATTAGGCCGATGGCATAAACGCGAATTTTAGTGCTTACAGAACTGACCTGTCGATGCTTGCGATAATAATACAGGCTCATCCATAACAAAAAAGGCAGCGCCAAAATAGAACTGCCAATTTGTAGTACGCGATGCATCGGATAAATCCCTGTTCCTAATTGTACCGATTGCGCTAAAAAATCCTGAAAGGCAAAACTACGAAAGTCGTGATGGGTTAAACCATCCCAAATTAAATGGGTGGCATTGCCAATCAGTAAGGCGAGAATCAAGCCACATACAAACCTAAGTACAGATTTTATCGTGTTTAGATTTAAAGGGTGATGCACGCCCACAAAGCGATACAATGCAGGGCGATAGAGTAAATACCACAGCGCACAAAAGACAAGACCCAATAATAAATTTGGATACAGCAATGCTGACCATAAATGTGGAGTGGGATCATGACGCAAAGTAAACAGACGGTGTAAATCTGGCAACATCGTACCTATAGCGAGTGCAGCGATAGGCAGACGTTGTCCTGAAAGCTTGGCGAGTGGTGGGGCAAGTACCGCATGTGAGAGCGTAAAGGGCATACCAATTCAAAG
The DNA here is from genome assembly GCF_013420425.1 of Acinetobacter sp. YH01007. Lineage (NCBI taxonomy): Bacteria > Pseudomonadati > Pseudomonadota > Gammaproteobacteria > Moraxellales > Moraxellaceae > Acinetobacter > Acinetobacter sp. YH01007. The sequence goes on from NZ_VOYC01000007.1 coordinate 49,092, forward strand.
TAAATAATATAAAAAATCAGAATAAATTGTGATGAATAGCTTAATTGAGAATACAGAGGAACAATGTTTTTTATTGCAATGTTAATGAAATGTTATATTATAACATCAATTATTTTTACTAATTTGAGCATGGGTCATGTCGTTCCATAAAAATTTAATAACACTTTCCATTTTTTCAGTGCTGACACCTGCAGCATTCGCCAATACTGAAAGCAGTAGCACACAACTGGAAACCATTCAGTTACAAGCACATCCTTTGGTGCAAACTGCGGCAGATTTTGCAGTGGCAGATCATGTGATTGATCAAAAAACTTTGGCAGAACGTAGTACCACCATTGGTGATGCGATGGCAGATGAGCTAGGCGTATATTCCAATCAATATGGTTCAGGCTCTAGCCGCCCAGTAATTCGTGGACAAGATGGTCCACGGGTTAAAGTGCTGCAACATGCTTCAGAAACTGCCGATGTGTCTATGCTTTCACCAGACCATGCTATCACTGTCTCCCCGATTTTAGCCAAACAAGTTGAAATTATTCGTGGCCCATCAACATTACTTTATGGTGCAGGAACGGTTGGTGGCTTAGTTAATGTGACCGATCAAAAAATTCCAACTCAAATGCCAAATAATGGTTTAGAAGGACAGGTAGGTTTACGTTACAACACAGGTAGCGATGAAAAGCTAGTGAGTGCGGGGGTAACTGCAGCACTCAGTGATCAATTTGCGCTGCGTATTGAAGGTTCAAAACGTAAAGCCAATGATTACATTACCCCAAACTATTGGGTAGAGCATCATCATACAGAAGTACATGTTGAACCAGATGGCTCAACCCATACACATGAACATGAAGAGTTGGTAAAAGAACGCCGTGTAGACAATACCTTTGCCGAAGGCCAAACGGTGAATATTGGTGGATCATGGATTCATGACCGTGGTTTTGTGGGGTTGTCGTACAGTAACCGTCAGGACAAATATGGTTTGCCAGGGCATAGTCATGAGTATCATGATTGCCATCCACATGGAAATAAATTGCATTGCGGAAGTCATGACCCTGCACCACAACCAGATCCACATGACGAACACGAACATACACATGGTGGCCCGTGGATTGATTTGGAATCACACCGTTATGATTTACGTACCGAGCTTGATCAGCCTTTTGCAGGTTTTGATAAACTACGTGCGCACGCCAGCTTTACTGATTATGAACATGATGAATTAGAAGAAAATAAAGTTATCAGTAACTTTAGAAGTAAAGGCTATGATGCGCGTTTAGAATTGGTGCATAAACCCCTTGCAGGTTGGGAAGGTGTGTTTGGTACACAGTATAGTCAGCAAAAAATCGATTTAACTGGACAAGTAGAACAACACGGCGATCATTCTCACGAAACCGTACCTATGCCTGATACCAAAACTCAAAAATATAGTTTATTCGGTTTAGAGCATAAACAATTTGGCGATGTGCATGTTGAACTCGGTGCACGGGTTGAACATCAAAAAATTGATGTCGATGCTCAGAAAAAAGATTATTCAGATACAGGTGTATCTGCTTCTGCCGCAGCCAACTGGCAGTTTGCACCGAACTATAAATTATCCCTTACAGGTTCACATCAGCAGCGTTTACCATTGGCGCAAGAGCTTTATGCCAATGGAATCCACTTTGCAACCAACACCTATGAGCGTGGGAATGCGAATTTAGATGTGGAAAAGTCGAATAATTTAGAACTTGGTTTGCACTATGAAGCTGACAAACTCGATTATTCATTACATGTGTATCATAACTGGTTTGATAACTATATTTATGGTGCGACTACTGACCATAAGGAAACTTTCCGTTTAATTGATTATCAACAAGACAAAGCCAAGTTTTATGGTACAGAAGCCAAGCTAGGGTATCAGATTAGCTCAGATTATAAACTCAGTGTGTTTGGTGATTATGTGCGTGGTGAAATTGACAATCAAAATGCACCACGTGTACCTGCAGGGCGTTTGGGGACTAAGGTGGATGCCAACTTTGCCGACGGTTGGTCGGGTATGGCGGAATACTACCGTGTATTCAAACAAGACAAAATTGCTGCTTATGAGCAAGAAACAGCAGGCTATAATATGGTCAATGTTGGTGTGGCTTATGCGGGCAACTATGCCAACAAACAAGATTACCGTGTGTATTTTAAAGCCAACAACTTGCTCGATGATGAAGTGTATTCACATACATCGTTCTTGTCGAATATTCCACAAGTGGGTCGTAACTTTACAGTCGGCGTGGAATTTGGCTTCTAAAATTCAATTTGCCTTGAGCAGGATGTTTGCGTGAAAACACAGAAATCCTCTTGAAAATCCAAACAATTAAACCTAGTCTGAGCGCATCGGACTAGGTTTTTTGTTATGCGTATCTTTCAGCGAATTCATCAAAAATTGAATTGGTCGCCTCGGGCGTATGTGGGACTTATTATAAGTTTTCTGGCTTTAGGTTATTTGGCGTCTGCGACCTACCACAGCTTAAAACCATTACCCGAAGGGCTGAATTACACTGGAAAATTACGTCATGCGCCTATTAAATTTATTGCCGATCAGACCTATATCGACGCGCAAGGTGTTCAGCAACAACAGCATCAAATTTTTAATGAAATTTTAGAGCTGGTTGATGCAGCACAAAGCACCATTGTATTGGATATGTTCTTGTTTAATCCTGAAGTGGGAACATCTAAACAGCAGCATCAGCCACTGACACAGCAACTCACCGATGCTTTAATTCATAAACGTCAGCTGCAGCCAAATATTGAAATCAAAGTCATTACTGATCCCATTAATTCGGTATATGGTGGCATTGCACCTGAACATTATCGTCAATTGCGTCAGGCAGGTATTGATGTGATTGAAACAGATTTAACCCCGCTGCGCGCATCGAATCCGCTGTGGTCGGGGTTTTGGTATCTCTGCTGTCAGGGCATTCCAAATAATGCTGAAAAGGGTTGGCTACCCAGTCCTTTCGGCAAAGATAAAATTACCTTACGTAGTTATTTCAGCTTGCTTAATTTTAAAGCCAACCATCGTAAAGCCATGGTGGTCGATACCGCCGAAGGCTGGAAAGCATTGGTCACGTCGTTTAATCCACATGATGGCAGTTCACGTCATTCTAACAGCGCTTTATTGGTGACGGGCAATACCGCAGTAGATGTGTTGCAAACAGAACAAGCCGTCGCGCGTATGTCGCAGGGCAATCTGTCTGGGGTGATTGTGGGGGAGTTTGAGGCAGATTCGTCTTATCCTCAAGTGCAAGTCATCACTGAACAAGCCATTTTAGAGGCCAGTTTGACACTGATTCAGCAGACAAAAGCGCAAGAACATCTGGATTTGGCAATGTTCTATTTATCGGAGCGACAAATCATCAAGGCACTGATTGCTGCACAACAACGTGGCGTACAAGTGCGAGTATTACTGGACCCGAATAAAGATGCTTTTGGACGTGAAAAAAATGGCATTCCAAACCGACAAGTAGCGGCAGAATTACATGCTGCAGGGGTGAAGATACGTTGGTGTAATACCCAAGGCGAGCAATGCCACAATAAAATGCTGATGAAATCGAATGCCACACAGGCTGAGTTGATTTTAGGTTCTGCTAATTTCACCGCACGTAATTTAAAAAACTATAATTTAGAAAGCAACTTGCGTGTGGTCGGACAGGTGCAAGACCCTGTATTTCAGGATGCTCAACACTATTTTAATACCGCATGGTCAAACCTTGAGGGTAAAAATATGAGTGTGGATTATGCGGTTTATGCCGATGAGTCGAAGTGGAAATATGCGCTGTATCGCTTTATGGAATGGAGTGGTTTATCGACCTTTTGATTTTTTAATTGTATGCCTTGAACTCAAAAATCCCTCTTATTGAAAGAGGGATTTTTTTGAGCCGAATATTACTTTACAGGATTTGGCGGCACCATTTCATCCAAATCTTTATCACTCATTTGATCTAACTCGGCAATATCGGTTTTGATTTTCCATTGTGCTTCATCATCCACAGGATTCGGTAAACGCGCTTCTAACCAATCACAAACCACATCTGGGCTAAATTCTGGATGGTTGCATTGAATTACCCACGATAAAAAATCTTTGGCTTCACCATTCATATACGGTGGCGGTGAAACAGGTAAGAATTGAGTCGGCAAGCGCTCATCTCTGGAAATATAATTCAGCACATGTCCCAATTCCTGCACAGTTTGCCATGCTAACGGATGTTCTACATCAATTTGAAATTTGAACCACCATGCATGCTGACCGTCTGAACCATAAGCGTCTACACGGGCTTGCTGTACACTCGGAACTTTGCAGAAAAACTGATGAAGGCGGTCAAAATTTAATTCAGGCACTAGGTTTCATCCAATTTCAAAAAAAATGTATCTTAGCATAGGGGTTGGAGATATTTCATAAATGGCGAGCCGTGTCGGTGAAATCTGCGGAGACGAAAGTTTAAAATTGCTGATTTTTTATTCATTGTTTATCCTTAATTTGAGCTTAGAATAAAAATATGAAAAAAAATAGGAGTGCTAGATATGAAAGTGGCGATTTTAACTGCATTGAGTGGCATGCTATTTTTAGGTGTGTCGATGCAGAGCTTGGCCGAAACCAATCGTTGGGCAGGATATACAGGCGTCAATACACAGCGTGATCAGCATCGTCCTTATTCGCCACAACATCGTCCTGCTTATCCGCAGCATCGACCTTATCATTCACAGCAACCCTATTCCTATCCACCACATTATCCATACCATCAACGACCTGTGCCGCAGTGGGGGCAGCCCACGATTCGTAGTGGCATCAATATTCAATACAATGCGCCAAGTACTGTGCAATATAACCACCAAAGTTACAGTTGGGTAAATGGTGAGCCAAGTAGCGCACATATTGAAAGTTCGACCTATCGTGTGGTGACCGACTGGCAGCACTTGGGTTTACCCGCTCCGCCACGAGGTATGTACTGGATTTTTGAACATGGGCGTTATGTGTTGGTGGCAAATCGTTGAGAAAAAAGTGAAATCATAGACATCAATGCTTCTAGATATTGAGTATCTAGAAGCATTTTTTTGACCTATTTTAGATTTTTACGCCAATTCATCATCTTCTGGGCGAGGGGTTTTGCCTTGTGCTAAAGGCTTTTCACTGTGCTTGTCTCGAATAACGGAAGGGTAATGCCAAGATGCAAAACGCACCACTAAAATTGCAGCGGCTAAAATTAAAATTGAACCAGTAATAATCACTAAGTCGAGATCAGCTTTATGGTCGTGTTGAATATCTGAAATTAGCAAACGGGTTAGTGCGGTAATGGCAATATAAATTAAAAAACGCACAGGCATGTGATTGGTTTTAAAATAAATACCCACCATTGCACCTAGTTCTAAATAGATAAAAAGCAATAAGATGTCATCAATAGTGGCATATTGTTTGATGGTGAAAATATCAATTACCGTATGTCCAGCAGACCAAATGACCATACAGCCAATGATAAAGAGCGCAAGATAATGAAAACTTTCTACAGCCCAATTGCCATATTTGTCTAATAGGCTTTCAACTGCTTGAATATTTTTATCTATTTTTGAACGACGTACTGCCATTTTCACCTCCTGTTTGAGTATGGATATTCAGACTTCAACAAAGGTGATGCAAATTTCATGCACAAATTAGAATAGGGATATAAAATTTAGTACAAAAAAACGCCTGATGATTCAGGCGTTTTTGCGATAATGTATTAATTAAGACTGGTTAGTGAAGTAATCTTCGCTGAAGTTCATCACCACTTCTGCACCCGCTTTCACTTTGGTAATGCGTAAAGTCAGTTCTGGCAAAATACGTTGTACAAAGTACAGTGCCAATGACAATTTGTTTTGATAGAACTCACCCTCTTTTTGCTTGGCTGCATTGGCAATGCGCGCAAACATATATGAGAAGCTGAGCAAACCTACCGCATGTAAATAATCAACCGCTGCTGCGTTCGGGAAATCTACATTTTCTTTGGCTGCATTTAAAACGTATTGAGTCACGGATTCAACTTCAGTCGCTGCATCTAAAGTTGCATCTTTAATGAAGTTGAGGTCTGCATCTAAACCATTGGTGAAATCACGGATTTCTGCAATGTATTCTGCAATAAATTCGCCATTACATTTAATGGTTTTACGACCAATCAAGTCTTGCGATTGTACGCCGTTGGTGCCTTCATAAATTTGGGCGATACGTAAATCACGAACACATTGCTCCATACCCCATTCACGGATATAACCATGACCACCGAAGCACATTTGCGCATCAAGTGTCGCATTGAAAGCAGTATCGGTTAAGTAGGCTTTGGCAATTGGAGTTAACAATGCAACACGGTCATTGGCTTTTTTCACAACTTCTGCATCGGTAGAGAATTTAGTGATATCCAATTGTTGACCCACATATACCGCAAATGCACGTGAAGCTTCGTTATTGGCACGTGCATTGAGCAGCATACGACGCACATCGCCATGCACCAAAATGCTATCCGCTGCTTTGTTTGGTGATTTTACGCCCGATGCACTACGGCCTTGAATACGGTCAGTCGCATATTGCGCAGCATTTTGATAGGCAAATTCAGATGCACCTAAACCTTGAATTCCCATAGACAGACGTTCGTAGTTCATCATTACGAACATGGCAGCCAAGCCTTCGTTTTCTTTGCCGACCAAGTAACCTTTGGCACCATCAAAGTTCATCACACATGTTGCAGAGGCTTTAATGCCCATTTTGTGTTCGATTGAGCCTGGACCTACTGGGTTGCGCTCACCCAACGAACCATCTTCATTCACCAAGAATTTTGGCACGATGAATAAAGAAATACCGCGTGAACCTGCAGGAGCGTCTGGTGTTTTCGCTAAAACTAAGTGAATGATGTTTTCTGCGAGGTCGTGATCACCACCTGTAATAAAGATTTTAGTCCCTGTGATGTTGTACGTACCGTCTGCATTTGGTTCTGCTTTGGTTTTAATAATCCCGAGGTCTGTTCCTGCATGTGGTTCAGTCAAACACATGGTACCTGACCATTCACCTGAGTAAATTTTAGGTAAATAGGTTTCTTTCTGTTCTTGTGATGCATAGCTGCTTAATGCCATGCCTGCACCGACAGATAGCAGTGGATACAACATGAAGGATGGGTTGGTGGCAAACAGCATTTCATCTGACAATACTGTCAGCATTTTTGGCATGCCTTGACCACCCCATTCTTCATCTGCGCCTAAACCAATCCAGCCGCCTTCGGCATATTGTTTAAATGCTTCTTTAAATCCAGCAGGTGTGGTGACTTCGCCATTGTTATAGGTCGCGCCTTCTTCATCACCGCTACGGTTAATAGGCAACGTCACATTTTGGGCAAATTTTGCCATTTCTTCCAAAATTGCTTCAGCCGTTGCAGCATCAAGGTGAGCGAGGTTTTCATTGTTTTGCCAGAATTGTTCTGCATTGAATACATCATTTAAGATGAATTTCATATCGGCAAGTGGGGCATTATAAATTGGCATGTGAGTTCACCTGTTTATTGTTTGAATCTTGATTCGTTGAGTTCAGTGTAATCTACAATTGTGAATGTTGTAGGCGACTAAAGCGAAAGAATGCTTTATTTATAAAGAAAAAGGACTGTCAATGCTATGACCGTCCTTTCTCAATTTCTGTACTCAAGAGTACAACATTTTGAATATCTCGCTAAATATGTTCAATATTTAGCGAGTTTCAATTTTCGCTTAGAAAGCAAAGTGTTCAGCATCTAATGCAAATAGTGGCTCTACACCTGTTGCAATCACGTCTACGTGTGAGCGAACACGTGGCAAGATTTTCTTGAAGTAGAAACGTGCAGTCGTCACTTTAGCATTGTAGAAGTCTACATCGGTTGTGCCTGCTGCAAGTGCTTCTTGAGCGACCAATGCCATACGTGCCCATAGGTAAGCTAGTGTTACATAACCAGAGAAGTACATGTAGTCTACTGCTGCAGCACCTACTTCCTCAGGGTTTTGCATTGCACGCATACCAATTTGCATGGTCAAATCGCCCCATTCTTTATTGAGCGCTGCGAGCGGTTCAACAAATTCTTGCATTGCTGCGTTGTCTTTGTTGGCTTCTGCAAATTTATGGATGATTTTGGTGAAGTCTTTCAACATTGCACCTTGTGTACCCAAAACTTTACGACCTAACAAATCGATTGCTTGAATTTCAGTTGTACCTTCGTACAAGCATGAAATACGTGTATCACGCACAATTTGTTCCATGCCATGCTCAGAAATGAAGCCATGACCGCCGAAGACTTGCACACCATGTTTTGCAGATTCAGAACCTGTTTCAGTTAAGAATGCTTTTGCAATAGGCGTCAATAAAGACAAGATGTTGTCAGAGAACTTACGTTCTTCTTCAGTTGCACCTTGTTCAACGATATCTGCGTGTAGAGACAACAGATACACTAGTGCGCGACCACCTTCAGCAAACGCTTTTTGAGTCAATAGCATATTGCGTACAGCAGGATGCACAATAATTGGATCTGCTTCTTTTTCAGGAGCTTTCGGACCAGAAAGTGAGCGCATTGCTAAACGGTCTTTGGCATAAGTCAACGCACCTTGGAAAGAACCTTCAGATGCTGCAAGACCTTGTACCGCTGTACCGATACGTGCAGTGTTCATGAACGTGAACATGCAGTTTAGACCACGGTTTTCAGGGCCAATCAAGAAACCTTTCGCATTATCAAAGTTGATGACGCAAGTTGCATTGCCATGAATACCCATTTTGTGTTCGATTGAACCACAACGTACACCATTACGCTCCCCTAAAGAACCATCTGCATTCAGGTTGAACTTAGGAACGATGAACAGAGAAATACCTTTAGTTCCTTTAGGTGCACCAGGTAAACGTGCCAATACGATGTGCACGATATTCTCTGCCATGTCATGTTCACCAGCAGAGATAAAGATTTTCTCGCCCGAGATTGCATAGCTTCCGTCGGCCTGAGGTTCAGCTTTAGTACGGATAATACCCAAGTCAGAACCTGCATGAGATTCGGTTAAACACATGGTACCTGTCCACTCACCTGAAACAAGCTTTGGCAGATAGGTTGCTTTTTGTTCATCTGAACCGTGGTGTTCTAAAGTACGTACAGCACCATGAGAAAGACCTGGGTACATGCCCCATGCCCAGTTTGCTGTACCGACCATTTCTGAAATCACGTTTCCTAGAGAAACAGGTAGACCTTGACCGCCGTATTGTTCTTCAGCAGAAAGAGACGGGAAGCCAAGTTCGATATATTTTTGATACGCTTCTTTAAAGCCCGTTGGTGTAGTCACCACGCCATCATTCCAAGTACAACCTTCACGGTCACCCACTTGGTTTAACGGAGATAATTCGTTTTCACAGAAATCTGCTGCAGCTTCCAAATATTGGTCAACCAATTCACGGCTTACGTTTTCTTGGAATGCAGGTAATTTTGCATAGTGATCTTCGGCATTTAATAATTCATGCAAAACGAATTGCATATCACGTAAAGGCGCTTTGTATTGTGGCATATCGGTTTCCTCAATACTGGTTTGACCAGCGTTATATTTTAAATGGATTTCAGCGCATGCCTTCTCAGACATGCCATGTTGGAATGGTTGTAATCGTGCAACATCTTCTAATTCGGTACAAGCATCTGCATAGCATTTCTTGGTGACTGTAAAGTCAAAGATTTTTACCTTGAAATGGCTAAGTTGTTTGAGTGTAAATAGTTTTGCTGAATTTGAAATGATACAAATAGTCAAAAAGCGTAAAGAGATATGTCTAAGTGAAGTGGATAAAAAGGTAAATAAAAAGGCACTCAATCGAGTGCCTTAGAGTCGTGTAAGTGTGTGCTCACCTGAATGCATTAGCGCGAAGTAGGTGATATTCTCATTTGTTGCATAGGTTGATTCGGCTGAAAACGAACCAAGCATTGTCCCTTGAGTTGTAGTTCGCCCAGTTTCACTTGAACGTGTTGTCCATGCATTTTTCCTTCACAGGCAGCACGCATGGCCTTTTGATGCGCTTGATGTTGTGCTAATCGTTGATCGTACTGTTTGGTCATTTCAGCACGTTGCGCATCGGTCAGCACTTCACCACGTTGTTGCATACGCGGCATTTTTGCACGCATGGCTTGGTGTTGTTGCATCGCATATTGGCGATGTTGTTTAAATGACTGGCGATCAGGCTGGAAACGCATCGTACAGGTACCTGCGAGTGTTTGATCACCTACTTTTAATTGTAGATTTGTACCTACTGCTTTGTTGTCACAAGCCTGTTGCATCTGCCCACGAAATGCGCGGTGTTCTGCACGCATGGCACGATATTGCTCGCGTTGTTCAGGACTGAAGCGTTGTCCATCTTGAGCATAATGTTGTTTAAACATACGTGTTTGTTGTTGTTCGGTCAGATCATTACTGGTTTGGCATGCAGTTAAAATCCCCATGCCCAAAACACTTGCCCCAAGTAATGCGATTTTCGTCATCTGTTTCATCTTCAAACTCCCCAACCTGCTTTTAACTTCACTCAGTTAAGATTAAATAATAAAGATGAAGAAACAATGGAGAGTTTTTTCTAGCACTGTTGGTTACAATGCTCAAAATCAATAAGAAAAGCTGAGATTGCGCTTTTGAAAATTCGCCGTATTCCCATCGCATTACGCCTGTTTCTCACAGTGCTGCTGACGACCTTACTGATCACCACGGTCAGTTTGGGGGTATTGCATGTCAATATGCAGCGTAATTTCAGTAAATACGTGGCTGATGTCGAAATGCAAAAGCTGGACTTAGTCATTCAAAACTTGGCAGAAGTCTATGCGGTATATCACGATTGGGGCAACGCCATTCAGGCGCAAATTCTCCAAATTGAAGGTGAGGCTGCACCCGATGATTATGACCGTTTATCGCGGTGGTGGTTGCGCCGTCAATATGACATTGCCTTGCAGCAGCGTTATTTTCAGGAACATACCTTAGCCAATGTAAACCCAAGTGTGGTCGAGCCTGATCTAGCTAAACGACAAGCCAATGCCGCAGAACTTCGCTGGTTAGAACTGAATTTACCTTCACAGTTTCAGCCATTTGAAGGTTTGGTCTTTCCTTTAAGTGCCAATCAAAATGCTTTCCGTTCAGATCGTAAAAATGAAGGGCAAAACAACACGACAGAATCTTCAGGGAAAAAACAATTTATTTCGATGCCTGACCGTTTGGGTTTGAGTTCGCGTCTATCTTTATATGATGCACAGCGGCAATTTGTAGTGGGAGAGCCTGCTGAAACTCAAATTTCCTATCGTCCAATTATGGTCAATGAAAAAGTCGTGGGCTATTTGGGCTTAAAACCTGTGTTAGATCAGGAAGATGCTTTAAGTATTAACTTTTTTAGTAAACAAACTCGTTATTTATTATTGGTTTATGCTTTAAGTATTTTGGCGAGCTTGATTGCTGCATTGTTGTTGGCGACCTATTTTAAAAAGCCGATTCAGCGTTTGTTGAATGGGACGCGCGAATTGACCAAAGGGCATTATCAGCATCAGGTCACGGTCAATCGTAATGATGAATTGGGTGATTTATCTACCGAGTTGAATCATTTGGCGGTGATTTTAGATCAACATGAAACCTCGCGTCGTCAGTGGGTGGCAGATACTTCGCATGAGTTGAAAACCCCGTTGGCCGTGTTGCAGGCGCAAATTGAAGCTATGCAAGATGGTATTCGCAAAGCCACACCAGAGCATTTGGCTGCGATGATGCATCAGGTCAATAATCTGAAAAAACTCACACAGGATTTATCGGACTTGGCGCAAGCCGAAGCCATGCAGCTGAAATGCTATTTCTCGAGCATTGATCCATGGCAAGTGATTGAGCAGGAAATCGAAAGCTTTAAACCGAAATTTGAGCAGGCTCAGTTGGACTTGATCGTGTCGGGTGAAGGCACGCAATTACAATTGGATATAGACCGCTTTAAACAAATTATGCTCAACTTGCTCAGTAATAGTATTCGCTATACTGAAGCAGGTGGGCAGGTGCATATTCACACCAGTCAAAGCGCAACAGAATGGACAGTATATGTAGATGATAGCCCGTTTGGTTTAAGTGATGAACAATTGGCACGCTTGGGTGAGCGTTTTTATCGTGTCGATGATTCGCGTACACGTGCCACAGGCGGGACAGGTTTAGGTCTGGCTTTATCGGTCAAAATTGCCAAAGCATTGGGCGGAGAGTTAAGTTTTGCACATTCACCGTTGGGTGGTTTACGCTGCAAATTAAGCTTTCCCAAAACAATCAAATCTTGAAGGACTTTAAGGAATCGTGCATGAAACATATCTTGCTGGTTGAAGATGAAATTGAACTTGCCCAGTTGGTGCGAGATTATTTAGAAGCTGCTGGATTTGAAGTCAGTATGTTTCATGATGGACAAGAGGCCTATGACAGCTTTTTGCAGCGTAAACCGAGCTTGATGATTTTAGATTTAATGGTACCGCGTATGGATGGTTTGACCATTTGCCGCAAAGTGCGTGAACAGTCCGATGTGCCTATTATTATGGTCACGGCACGTACTGAAGAAATTGATCGGGTACTAGGTCTAAACATGGGCGCAGATGACTATGTGTGTAAGCCTTTTAGCCCGAAAGAATTGGTCGCGCGCGTGCAAGCGGTGTTGCGCCGTTTGGAACGTAAGGCTGAGTCCGAAGATCAGTCTTTGTTCCGTATGGATAGAGCGCAGCAGCGTATTTGGTATCAGCAAAAAACCTTGAATTTGACCCCAACCGAATTCCGTTTATTGGAATTGTTTTTAGAGCATGTTGGGCAGGTGTATTCACGTGCGCAATTGTTAGATCATATTAACCCTGACAGTTTTGAAGTGGCAGATCGGGTGATCGATAGCCACATTAAAAACTTGCGCCGTAAAATTACTGAAGCTGCCGAAACAGGTAATCGTCATGAATGGATTCAGGCGGTGTATGGTGTGGGTTATCGTTTTGAGTATCCTGAAGATTAAGCCTTAGCTGTAGAAAAAAGCGAATCAGGGAGGGTTCGCTTTGGCTGTTTCCTTTCCATTTTGGAAGGTTAAAAATGAATCGGTGAATATCCTTAAAAAAAATCACAGATTTTATTGGTTGAAGGGCATTGCACTTCTTAAAAGCTCAACCCGTTGTCTTTCCGCTTTCCTTAATTTTGCGACTACCAGTTCATAGGAGTTTAAGACCAAATCTTGCACCAATTGCTCATCTAAATTGTCATCTGCAAAAATTGAAATCCAATGTTGTTTATTCATGTGCCAGCCCGCACGAATATAAGGATAAAAATCACGTAACATCGCACCATGCTCAGGTTTAACTTTTAGATTGATGATGGCATGACCATTTAAATACAGACTCAGCATAAATACTTTATCGAAAATTTTATGCACCAAGCAGCCATCACCAAAAGGTTCGCTCAGGCTAACCGCAGGCAATTGTGTTGCAACCCTTGCTGCGATTTGATGCATAGATGACGGTGTTTGTGCCACTTATTTTCCCCGAAAAGTTTATCCTGTGGATAACCACAGCTTTTTCCACAGAAAATGTGTATAACTTTGTTGGAATTCTAAACGCCCTTTGGCGAGTGCATCCGTATTAAGATGAACAACTTACCATCACTTCTGGCATATCACTTGGCAAAGGCGCTAAATCTTCAGGTTTTTCCAATGCTGTTTGCTGAATATAGGGTTGGCTGAGCAAGTTAAATAAACGCTCAACTTCTGAAAAATCATCACGCTCTGCTTGCTCAATCGCCTTTTGTGCCATGTGATTGCGCAAAATATACTGAGGGTTCACCTGTTGCATAGCAGTATCTAAGGCATCGGTATACTGATGTTCACGAATTTGTAAATACTGCGCCAAAAAGCTTTCCCACTGACGACGATCCAAACAATCATCCAGTATTTCAGTATATTGTTTATTTTGTAGGCGGATAAAGCTCTGGGTGTAATCCAGTTGCTCACTTTGCAAAATACGTAAGAAGTTGGTTGCGCAGTCAAAACTGTCTTTATGGAAGCTTGGCAGTCCCATTTTTTCACATAAACCGAGTTTATAATGCTCCAAAAAAGTGGGTTCAAAATGTTCTAAGCATGCTGCCAGTGCTTGTTTCCAGTGTTCTTTTTGATCAGGGCTTTGCTCAAGCGGAATTAAATTATTTAACCAGACCCATAAATTCCAGTGTGCCACGCTCGGTTGTTGTTGGTACGTATAACGTCCTTGATAGTCCGAATGATTGTTGATCCAGTTAGGACGAAAACGCTCCATAAAGCCATAAGGACCGAAATCGAGTGTTGAACCTGTGATATTTAAATTGTCGGTGTTCATCACGCCATGCGCAAAACCGACCAGTTGCCACTTTGCAATCATGACAGCGGTACGTTGAATGACTTTCGTAGCAAAAGCGAGTATTGGCTGTTCGGTTGCCAAGCATTCTGGGTAGTGCCATTCAATACACTTTTGCACAAATTCAGGCAGTAATTCAGGTTGATACTGATTGATCCATTCAAAATGTCCCAAACGAATATGACAGTCTGATGTGCGTAATAGCATTGCACCAAGTTCTAATTTTTCACGTTGTACACCTTGAGTGGATGAGGTAAATCCAACAGCATTGCTTGATGGCACACCCAGCGCATTTAAAGCATGACCTGCCAAATATTCACGAATCACTGAACGTAACACGGCACGTCCATCCCCCATACGTGAATAAGGCGTTTCCCCCGCACCTTTTAAATGCAGGTCGATTGTACGTTGATGTGTGTCCAAAACTTGCGCAATGAGTAAACCGCGTCCATCTCCCAATTGACCTGCCCACTGACCAAATTGATGTCCTGCATAGACCATTGCCAAAGCAGGAAATTCTTTAAACGTCTTTTGACCACTGCAAATTTCCACCCATTGCTGTTGTTCTTCGGCTGTCCATTGCAGTTCTTTTGCCAAGGCTGCATTAAAGTGTCCTGCTTTTGTACCTTTTAAAGGTAAAGGCTGCTGCATGTGATAAAGACGGGCGGGCAGGGTCGGATAACGTGGATTAAATTGCATGATGATGAAGCGCTTGGCACAAAGTGAGTTTCACTATAGCAAACTTAGACTTTAAAAACTGTAGTCTAAAAATGCAGAAAGCCCTGAACAGGTCAGGGCTTTCGCAGTGCATCAGAACAGAGGTTTATTCAGATACAGGATTCTTTTTCAGGTTGCGCATCAGCAAGTTCAAGGTTTCACGATGGTGTGAAAGACGCTGTTCAACCAACTGGAATTCAACTTTCAATTTGTCATCCATTTGGTGAATTTTTTCTGCTACAGAAGCTTTTTTCGCCTGAATTTCTTGCTCTTTTAACTTTGCCCAATCGTTCAGGGTTTGGGTAAAGGCATCATATTCTTGCGAAATACGGCTTTTAACTTGGCCAATGTCATCATTTACATTGTGTCCATAGACCGCCAAGTCTTGCTCTGCATATTTAAAACGCATCGCCAATTCTGCTTTTTTAATATTAAAGCTTGGAATACGGCGTAAGTTTTTCGCTAAGCCCAACTTCGAGCATGACCAAATTAACCATTTAGTTGGGTCATATTGCCACCATTTTACGCCATTACGATAATCATACTGGAAAATGTGGTGATAGTTATGATAACCCTCGCCCCAAGTGGCAATTGCTAACCAGAAGTTATCACGCGCGGTATTTTCGTCAGTATAAGGACGCGAACCCCACATGTGGCACAGCGAGTTAATAAAGAAGGTAACATGGTGGCTTAAAATCAGACGCATTAAACCGCCCAATAACAACACGCCCCACATATCGCCCACAGCCCAACCAATTGGCACCAAAATGCCAACGTGAACTGCAATTACGAGCGGAATATAGTATTTGTGTTGGAACATCACCAGTTTGTCATTTAACAAATCTGGCGCATTTTTAAAGTTTGGCTCTGCGGCAGGGTAGTCACGTAGCATCCAGCCCATGTGCGCAAACCAAAAACCATTATTAATTGAATATGGGTCTTTTTCGACATCATCAACATGGCGGTGATGGGTGCGGTGACCTGAACCCCAGAACAAAATACTGTTCTGAACGGCAAATGTTCCCATAATCATTAAAATGATTTTCAAGGGAAGAGTAGCTTCATAAGCACGGTGTGCCCATAAACGGTGATAACCTGCTGTAATACCCAAGCTACTTACGCCAAGTAATACAAACATGCTGATCCAAGCGGCTAAGCTAAAATCATGGTGATAGGCATACCAAGGAATCGCGATCACTGCAACAATAGGTAAGAAAACCAGTGCAAAGATGGCAATCCAGTTGATTGGGGCTTTGGGTAAGGGAGCATTCATCTCCAACAGCACTCCTAGAACCTTGGGAGGTATAAATGGACGCTTAATCCGTTATAACGCTATGACCGATCTATAGATTGAAATCATAGTATTAAATTTTTTAGGGATTAATTTTTTCGCATATTAGCATGAGCGTATTCACGATCACAGCATTATTGTACAGTTGTATTGTACTGGGTGGTAACAGAATATAATGGTATCTGCGAGATTTTACGGAAATATGATATACGGTAGCCAAACAAGCACGATAAATCATTTATTTATTCATCAATATGCTTAAGGTTACCGCTTACAAGTGTTGCATCATCAGTTTAGGATAATCGGTAATTAAACCCTGAATCCCTAAATCTTTAAGCTGTTTGGCGCGTTCAATCTGGTTGACTGTCCAAACGCTGATATTCAGTTTGGCCTGTTGTGTGGCCTGAATGAGCGCATCGGTTGCCAGTTCATTCATCCAGCCAATTTGGCAACAGCCTAATTCTAAAGCCTGATCAATGGCTTGATATTGCAGATCATCTTCAACCAATAAACCACGTTTGAAGCGTGATTTTTGTTGTTGCAAGGCCCAATGGATTTTCGGATCAAAACTGGTGATGATGGCGTTGTGCTCAAAACCCTGTAAATGTTGCTCTAAACTTTGGGTAATTTTTTCGGCATCGGCATGCGAGTTGACCGCTTTGACTTCAACTTCAATATGATCAAAATTTTGAATAATGGTCATGGTTTGATTGAGTAGGGGGGTGGTTTCGACTTTATTCCAGTCCGACCACATCACCGCATGGTTATAATGGTTTAAATCTTCCAGACTACATTCATACAACGCTTTGTCTTGTCCTGTGGTGCGGATGAATTGATCATCATGCATAACCACCAAGGCATTGTCTTTGAGTTGACGCACATCAAACTCAACCGCACGAATGCCAATATTTTGAATGTATTCAAAACCACCAAGCGTGTTTTCAGGCGCTTCGCCACGCGCACCACGATGACCAATTATGCGCATAATGTGCCCATGAATTGAAAGTTTGCTTTCATTTTGCAAGTACGACGTGACAAAGAGATGACATTTCTTATTTTGGTCGGATGGTGTGAAATTTCAAGCAGCATCCGACGTGATTTTTTAGATGCAAAATCAGGGCTTTATTTTAGTTTCCGATTCTAGAGTGTGATGTCAGTTACCAATACTGTCATTGATGTTCTTTTGCCATAACACTTCGCTGCCTCCTTCGGCACGTTGCAAGCTGCGAGATGCGACAAATAGCCAGTCAGACAGTCGGTTCAGTAATTGCAAAGACGGTGCCTGAATATTTTGATCACGGTTGTGTACGGTCATTAAACTACGTTCTGCACGACGGCATACGGCACGAGCTTGATGTGCATAACTACACGCCAATGTACCTGCAGGCAAAATAAACTCTTTGAGCATTGGCAGGCTTTCATTCATGCGGTCAATGTCTTGTTCTAGGAACTCAATCGCAAGTGGTTGTACGAGATGGTAATTGGGGATACAGACTTCACCGCCTAAATCGAACAACCAGTGCTGAATCAGGCTAAGCGATTTCTCCCAAGTGTTTTTGTCTTGAATGCTGCTATGTGTAATTTGTGAGCGCAATACGCCAATGCAGGCATTGAGTTCATCTACATCGCCCAGTGCATGAATGCGTAAGTCGTCTTTGGCGACACGTGAGCCATCGCCCAGTCCTGTTGTGCCTGAGTCGCCTGTGCGGGTGTAGATTTTGCTTAAACGGTGGCCCATGGTCGTTCCTTGTCTGAAAATGAAAGTTGCGTTTGTGTGGTCGTAAGAAATAAAAGCTGGCGCAATAAAAAAGGATAATGTCGGTCATTACATTATCCATAAACTGCGCTGTTTTAAAGTTTTTGTTGTTATGCGGGTTTTAGTAGCGGAAAGTTACACCAGCAGAAGCGAGGCGACCGCCGTTGATGTACCAACCATCACCAAAGTTATCTGCAATTTTGTATTCAACATCTCCGATATTTTGAATATTGCTAAAAACCTTAATATTCGGGTTAATATTCCAGTACATATTTAAATCAACTGTAGCATAACCAGGTACTTTAACTTTGTTTGCATGATCGGCATAAATGTCTGAACGTGCAATTACAGAAGCACTCACTCCATAAGAGGCATTTTCTAGACCGGTGGATAGAGTAAAGGTCTGTTTTGGTCGGTATGCAATATTATTGTTGGTTTTCTTATTTTTTGAATCTGCATAGGCATATTCAGTGGTTAAGAAGATATCTTGCTCTTTCCATTTAAAGCCAATTTCACCACCATTGACTTCAGATTTTTCTATATTGGCAAAGCTTGATTTGTTTTGCCCAAGATAGTTGGTAACAATAAGATTTTTAATGCGAGTGTGATAGGTAGAAAAATATGCTGTTAATTGGTTATTTATTTTTTGATCTACCCCAATTTCATAGGCCATACTTTTTTCTGGTTTTAAATTGGGATTACCATAAGTTGGATAAGAACCCTCTACAAAATAATATAACTCTGTCAAAGATGGCGTTTTAAATGCAGAGCCAATATTTGCATAAATGCTTGTGGCTGGTAAAATTTGATAGCGAATAGCGCCTTGTCCAACAGTATGTGTTCCAAACAATTCATTATCTTCGGTGCGAATGCCTACTTGTGTATTTAATTTTTCAGATTTATGTTGATGTTGTAAATAATAACCAACTGAATCTATATCCTGTTTTTCATTTTTTATAGATTTGCTTTCAAAGTTGGACTTTAGATAAGTGCTACCTAATAAAATACTTTGCTGCGGTGTTAATGACCATCGAAGATTTAAATCCCCTTCTTTGTTTTCTGTGTCAAAATGACCAGGTTCGCTGTCTAAGACATATTGATTATCTATAAAGTTAGAAAGTCTTGCAGAAAGTGTTAGGTTGTCTTGAAGATCAAATTCAGTATTTACGTTGATTAAACGATTTTCAAAAAAACGTTTAGCTTTATTTTGACTAGTTGCCCAATCATAGAACTGGTTCGTTCCTTCATTTTGGCTAATAGCAATATTCGCTTTTATATTATCTTTATTATCGTATCCGACCTTTGCACTGTATCCTTTTTGATCATAACTCGCTTTTTGGCTTTTATTTTGATAGTCGAGAATTTTTGTTCCATCCGTTTCTAGACGTTGGCCTCTAATCTGTGCATAAAAATTATCCTGTACAAGATCACTACCAATAATAGTTTTATATGTTTTATTTTCTGCATAAATACCAGTAATAAATCCAGAATTTTGGGTTGGAGTTGTTGTTATCATTTGTACAACACCACCAATGGCATCAGTACCATATTGTACTGATGCTGGACCCTTTAGAATTTCAATTTGTTTTAGGTCAGAGGTATCGATAAATGTCGGGAAAAGAGCACTAAAGTGGTTTTGGCTATTTAAACGGGCACCATCTTTAAGAACAAGGGTATGGTTGGATTTTGTACCACGAATTGAAATTTCTGTAGTTTGTCCCATGCCACCATATTGTTTCATAAAAACACTAGGGTCTTTTTGTACTTCATCTGACAAATTTAGAATAGGATTACGCTCAATACTATTTTGATCAATTACATTAATCCGTGCAGGCACATCTTTAATATTTTGTTCACTACGTGAAGCAGTAACAACAAGCGTATCTAAAGCAGCATTCACCACACGCTGATCTTGCGATTCTGCAGCAAAAACTGAAGTTGAAAAACCCATTGCAAGCGCAATTGCGCCCACTAAAGCAGTAGGCTGAAAAAGAGTAGACATGACTTTGCTCCATACATTCACCCCACGTGAATGATTGAGTTAAGGGCACAACAAGCAGGTCTCCGGACTTCAATGTGCCAAGCATCTTCTAATTTATGATTGCTTCGCTATATATCCACCTTCCCATATTGTTCATACAGTGGTGTAAATCATAAGATTTAAATTGATATACGTTTCATGGTTACCGTTGCGGGGGCAGTGTTGGACTTTCACCAACTTCCCTAAAGCTCAAAGCTAGAACTCGTTGCATTTGCGCGAAGTATAAAGTCTGTATGCCATTTAAACAACGGAAATGCAGAATAATCCGCCTGAACTTCACTCAACCCCTTAAAATTGCATTACAATGATTCGCCCCAATATCTGATTTTGTTAGTGTGAACAGACAATTTAAAAGTCACGCACAGCAAGATCAGCAAAATGAAAATTGAAAATCAGGATTAGAGTCCAAAACGATGCGTACCCGTGCCAAAATTTGCGGAATCACGCGAATTCAAGATATAAACAGTGTGGTGCATGCGGGTGCAGATGCGATTGGCTTGGTGTTTTATCCACCGAGTCCTCGTAATGTCAGCATTGCAGAAGCAGAAAATCTTGTGCAACACATACCCGCTTATGTGCAAGTAGTTGGCTTGTTTGTAAATGCCAGTGCAGATGACATAGCCGCTGTACTAAAACAAGTGTCTTTAGACATTCTGCAATTTCATGGTGATGAAACACCGTTACAATGTCAGCAGATTGCTCAGCAAGTCGGACGCAGATGGTACAAAGCCATACAGGTCAAACCCGATTTAAATGTGTTGGATGCGATAAAAAGCTATCAACAAGCAGGTGCAAGCGCAGTATTATTAGATGCGTGGCATCCTGAGCTGAAAGGTGGAACAGGACACAGTTTTGACTGGTCAAAATTCCCCAAACTCGATATTCCTTTAATATTGGCGGGTGGTTTAAACCCTGAAAATATTGAAGATGCAATTCAGACGACTCAAGCCTATGCTGTTGATGTCAGTGGCGGAGTTGAGTCTGCAAAAGGTATTAAAGACCAACAACTCATAGAAAACTTCATGCAAGGAGTCCAACGTGGATCAGCAAAGTACAAATCACAATAACCCAGTGATTGACTATACCCAATTCCCAGATGCAAAAGGGCATTTTGGTATCCATGGCGGACGTTTTGTGTCAGAAACGCTGATGGCGGCTTTACAAGATTTAGAAAAATTGTATTTCCGCATGAAAGATGATCCGCAGTTTTTGGCAGAATTCGACCGCGATCTCGCCTACTATGTAGGTCGTCCTAGTCCTTTGTATTATGCTGAGCGATGGTCAAAAGAGTTGGGTGGTGCGCAAATTTACTTAAAACGTGAAGATTTGAACCATACTGGCTCACATAAAGTGAACAACACCATTGGTCAGGCACTGTTGGCAAAACTGTCTGGAAAAAAACGCATTATTGCCGAAACAGGTGCAGGTCAACACGGTGTAGCAACCGCGACCATTGCCGCTCGTTTAGGCTTGGAATGTGTGGTGTTCATGGGTGCAGAAGACGTGAAGCGTCAGGCCATGAACGTGTACCGTATGCGTTTACTTGGTGCAACTGTTGTACCTGTAGAAAGTGGCTCAAAAACCTTAAAAGATGCCATGAACGAAGCCATGCGTGACTGGGTCACCAATGTTGACTCTACATATTACGTGATTGGTACGGTCGCTGGCCCACACCCATATCCACAATTGGTGCGTGATTTCCAGTCGATTATTGGTCGTGAAGCGCGTCGCCAAATTCAAGAGCAGGCAGGTCGTTTACCTGATGCATTAGTAGCTTGTGTAGGCGGTGGTTCTAATGCCATGGGCTTGTTTTATCCATTCTTGAACGATGCCGAAGTGAAAATGTACGGTGTCGAAGCTGCAGGTTTAGGCATTGAAACAGGCAAACACTCTGCACCATTGAATGCAGGACACGTGGGCGTATTACACGGTAACCGTACTTATTTAATGTCTGATGCACAAGGTCAGATCATTGAAACCCACTCTATTTCTGCAGGTCTGGATTATCCAGGTGTAGGGCCAGAGCACAGCTTCCTGAAAGATATGCACCGTGTCGATTACGTGCCAATCAATGACCAAGAAGCCTTGCAAGGTTTCCGTGATTTAACCCGTATCGAAGGGATTATTCCTGCTTTAGAAAGCTCGCATGCTATGGCTTATGTGAGCAAGCTTGCACCAACGATGGATAAAGACCAAATCATTATTGCGACTGTTTCAGGTCGTGGCGATAAAGACTTAATGACTGTTGCCCGCATTGATGGCGTGGAAATGGTGGATATGTAAATCGTAAACTGCTTGAAATAAAGTATGCTACATTTCAATTCAATCGTGCTGAAGCAATTCGGCACGATTTTTTATTTGGAGGATTGAAAAATTCTCGCTACTTTAAACAATCATGCTTAAAAATCATCAACTATAAAAGCCATCAAGCTTAGGATATTTGCGCAGGAGTCGGATATGCCCAGTTTATTTATCGTGATGT
Source organism: Acinetobacter sp. YH01007 (assembly GCF_013420425.1). Taxonomy (NCBI): domain Bacteria; kingdom Pseudomonadati; phylum Pseudomonadota; class Gammaproteobacteria; order Moraxellales; family Moraxellaceae; genus Acinetobacter; species Acinetobacter sp. YH01007. The sequence continues at coordinate 71,757 of NZ_VOYC01000007.1, forward strand.
TAGGCGGGCGTCATGCGCGAGCCAATACCGAAGTGCATGATGTGGTACTTGCGGTAGGTGATTCTTTAGAACAGACCTATCCGCAACTCAAGCAGGCTTGGTTTGCAGAACCGAAAGGTTTGCATATTGACGCATGGGCGCAAATTAATGGTGTTGAGTTTGAAGGTAAATCCTACTATTTAAAATTTACCGATGCGCAGCCGAACCAGGCAGAAAACCGACTGTATTTAATTAATTTAGGTGGATATGATTCGCGTGAGTTTGGCGAGTTACATCGTTATGTACTGGTGGTGGCGCAAAATCCAATGGTGGCAAAACAGCGTGGTAAAGCCTATTTTGCCCAGCACTGGCAAAAACAACATACCGATCGGGTCTTAGAGGTAGATGATTGTATTGCGATAGATCAGGTGCATGGTCGCTATGTGCAATTGGTTGAAGGCTCATTTTCAGGCAATCGTTGGGAAAATACCTATCTGACTTTGAATGCTGATGCTTAAATACCTTCAGAATATTGAGGGGAAGATATCTATTAATTTATATTTTGTATATTTAGTGAACGCTCAAGCCTTAAAATAGTAAAACAATCTATGCTTTTATAATTTTTTGAACAAAATCATAAGCTGCGGGTTTTTTGTACATGCATTTGTAGGCATAATACGACCAAAGATGAATTGTTTTTAGACAATAGGGAATGTCTTCAATGGATTTAATTCAGGCGAATGGACAACCGCATTATGGACGTTTTAGTGAACTTCCCAAAAAAATTGATTATCAGGCTTATCAATATAAATCACCGTATGGTGAAGTATTGTCGGGTTGGCGTAAACGCTTAAAATATAAAAAGTTTAAATTTTGTAGTATTCAGCACGAACACTATACCATTGGGCTTGCGATTGCCGATATTGCTTGGGCAGGGCACGGTTTTGTCTATATTTATAATCACATGACGGGCGAAGTGCAGGAATGGAATGCGATTAATTTTTTATCGCGTAATACGGTTTTAGATGAGCAACCGTTATTTAATCAAAGTTTTTTTGAAAAATCGCCATTTCAAATTGAAATTCAACATGCCAATGGTGTGCGTTATATCCGCGTGACCAAATATGGTGAAATTAAACTCAGTGCGCGGATATTTTGTGCAGGCACAGACCCGCTAAGTATGTGTAGCCCAACAGGTATTAATGGTTGGACTTACACCCAAAAACTGACCACACTCGGCTGTGAAGGCTATTTTGTTAATAAAACAGGACAAACCATTCAATTCCATGAACGCACCTTTGCTTCTTTAGATGATACCTGCGGTTTTTTACGCCCTGAAACAGCATGGTTTTGGTTGTCGTGCAACTTTTGGGATACCGAAGACCGTCGTGTAGGCTTGAATCTGGCTTCTGGTGTGAATGAAAGTTTTGGCAACGAAAACTGTTTGTGGATTAATGGCGTGCTGTATCCCTTAACAGATGTGTTGTTCCAACCTGAGGATGATGGCTCGTGGAGCATTCGCTCACTGGATCATCGTTTGAATTTAACTGTCAGCACAGGTTGGCGCCGTTATGAAAACCTGAATTTGCGTCTAGTCGGCAGTCAGTTCAGCCAATGGCAAGCTAAAATTAGTGGTACTATTCAACAAGACGATACCGAAATTATTTTGTTAAACGAATACGGCTTGCTTGAACAGCATTATGCCAAGTGGTAGGGCAAGTTTTTAACCAAGATTGTACGTCACCACTTGCAGATTATCATGTGACGTCATCTATCACTCACTTGAATCGCCATTGAGTTTTTACATAAACGGCAAAAAAAGGCGCATTATGCAATTTCACTATGCGTTCAGAATTGGCATGATATTGCGAAATATATCAAGGTGAGTTTCACATGGCACAAGGTCTTTTGGCGGGTAAGCGTTTTTTAATTGCTGGTATTGCAAGTAAATTATCTATCGCATTTGGTATTGCAGAAGCATTGCATCGTGAAGGTGCAGAATTAGCATTTACTTATCCGAATGAAAAACTCAAAAAACGTGTTGATGACTTCGCTGCACAATTTGGCTCAAGCATTGTATTGCCTTGCGATGTAGGCGTAGATGCAGAAATTGAGCAAGCTTTTGCTGACTTGGCAAAGCACTGGGATGGTTTGGATGGTTTGGTTCACTCGATTGGTTTTGCGCCTGCGCATACTTTAGATGGTGACTTTACCGATGTTACAGATCGTGATGGTTTTAAAGTTGCGCATGACATTAGTGCTTATAGCTTTATTGCGATGGCACGTGCTGCAAAACCATTATTACAAGCACGCCAAGGTTGCTTATTGACTTTGACTTATCAAGGTTCTGAGCGTGTGATGCCAAACTACAACGTCATGGGTATGGCGAAAGCATCTTTAGAAGCAGGTGTACGCTACTTGGCTTCAAGCTTGGGTGCTGACGGTATTCGCGTGAATGCAATTTCTGCAGGCCCAATTCGTACGCTTGCCGCATCAGGCATTAAATCATTCCGTAAAATGTTAGACCTCAATGAAAAAGTTGCACCTTTAAAACGCAACGTGACCATTGAAGATGTTGGTAATGCGGCATTATTCCTTTGCTCACCATGGGCGAATGGTATTACTGGTGAAATTCTGTATGTCGATGCAGGTTTTAACACGGTTGGTATGAGCGCAGAATTAATGCTAGATGCTGAATAAGCATTGCATCAAGCAGATAAAACCGAAGTTTAGGCTTCGGTTTTTTTATCGCTGCATTTTAAGCAAGAGGTATTTTGCAGATTGCTGTAATTTTATTTTCTTCTTTGGCGCATCTGCTGCTATAAATAGATGAGTTGACAATATTTCAAAATAAAACTGGGTTTTAGGTCTTAAAAATGAATGCGGAACAATTGCAAAAAACGTTACATGCCAGTCAATATGCAGAACAAGTCTTGGCAAATCACGAAAGCCTGTTACAGCAGGATTATGCAATTGACCAATTTCTAAAACCGCTGAGCGCAGACTATATTCATCAATTGGTGATTTCCACTTTACAAGACATTCAAGATGAAACCTTGTGGATGAAAACTCTGCGGATTTTACGCGCCCGTTTAATGTTTCGCTGGATTTGGCAAGATGCCAACCAGCTCACCGATGTGGTGACGTTGACACAGGAACTTTCAGACTTTGCCGATATTTGTGTGCAAGTTGCCAAAGATTTTGCGCGGATTCCGTTGGTTGCCAAGCATGGCGAACCGATGGGATATAACGGCAAAGTCCAAGACCTGATTGTGGTCGCCATGGGCAAGCATGGTGCGCAGGAATTGAATTTATCCAGTGACATCGACTTGATTTTTGCCTTTGATGAACAAGGTGAAACCAATGGACGTAAGTGCATTGAAGTGCAGCAATTCTGCATCTTATGGGGACAAAAACTGATCTATCTATTAGATCATATCACCGCCGATGGTTTTGTTTTCCGCGTCGATATGCGTTTACGCCCGTGGGGCGATGGTTCTGCTTTGGCGATTAGCCATGTCGCACTGGAAAAATATTTAAGCCAGCATGGACGCGAATGGGAACGCTATGCTTGGATTAAGGCACGTATTATCACAGGTGGGCAAGAAGGTTATGAACTGCTGGAAATGACCCGACCTTTCGTATTCCGCAAATATGTCGATTACACCGCCTTTGAAGCCATGCGCGAAATGAAAGCCATGATTGAGCGCGAAGTGCAGCGTCGTAATATTGAAGACAATATTAAATTGGGCGCGGGCGGTATTCGTGAAGTTGAATTTATTGTGCAGGTTTTTCAGCTGATTTACGGTGGTTCAAAACTAGAATTACAAGACCGCCAGTGTTTGGTGAGTTTGCGCCATTTGGGCGAAGCTGAATTGCTAGAGCCACAAGCCGTACTGGATTTGGAAGATGCCTATTTATTCCTGCGTCGAGTAGAACATGCCATTCAAGCCTTGAATGATCAGCAAAGCCAAGCTTTACCGACTGAACCTGAGTTACGCGCACGCATTAGCGATACTTTGGGCTTTGCCGATTGGGACAGCTTTATGCAGACCCTAAATGAAAAGCGTGTCAAAGTCATTTATCAGTTTGAGCATTTAATTAAAGAAAATGAACCCGATTCTTTGCTGGAAAATTACAGTCAGCTAGAAAAACAGCTCGATGCGGTACTAGACGATCAAGCGAAAAATTTAGTGCATGAGTTCTGGTATGGACATGCCATTAAAAAACTCACCGCCAAAGCTTTACAGCGTTTAAAAACCTTTTGGCCACACTTGATTGAAGCAGTGTTGCAGTCAGAAAATCCACAAATGGCATTGATGCGTTTAATGCCACTGGTCGAATCTGTTCTGCGTCGTACCGTGTATTTGGTCATGCTGATTGAAAGCAAGGGGGCACTGCAACGCTTGGTAAAAATGGCCACAGTCAGCCCGTGGATTTGTGAAGAATTGACGCAATATCCTGTGTTGTTGGATGAATTTTTATCTATGGATTTTGAATTGCCAAAACGCAGCGATTTGGAAGATTCTTTGCGCCAACAATTGCTGCGCATTGAACTGGATGAAGTTGAAGACCTCATGCGGGTGCTACGTTTATTCAAAAAATCCAACGTATTAACAGTTGCGGCCAGCGATGTACTGGCAGAAAGCCACTTAATGAAAGTGTCAGATGCGTTAACTGATATTGCCGAAGTGACTGCAAATGCAGCCCTGCAACTGGCCTATCAAATGATTGTCAAAAAACATGGTTATCCGCTAGACAGTGAAGGACAGCGCTGTGGTTTGGAGCATAACGCTTTTGCCATTATTGGTTATGGCAAAGTAGGTGGCATCGAACTTGGTTACGGCTCAGATTTAGACGTGGTTTTTATTCACAACATGGATGAACAAGCCGATACTGATGGCATTAAACCGATCAGTGGCTTTGAATTTGCTATGCGGGTGGCACGTAAATTTGTATCTTTAATGACCACGCAAACTTTAGATGGTCGAGTTTATGATGTCGATACCCGTTTACGTCCTTCGGGAGATGCGGGTTTATTGGTGACCAGTTTACGGGCCTTTGAGCAATATCAACTGAAAAGCGCATGGCTGTGGGAGCATCAGGCTTTGGTGCGTGCGCGCAGTATTGCAGGTGAGCAATGCTTACGTGACAAGTTTGAAGTGTTGCGTTGTCAGATTTTAACCCAGCCGCGAGATGAAGCTTATGTCCGCAGTGAAGTGCTGAAAATGCGTCAAAAAATGAAAGATCATTTGGGTTCATCTAAAGAGCAAAAAAAAGATGGAATTTTTCATTTAAAACAGGATGCAGGTGGTATCGTTGATATCGAATTTATGGCACAGTATGCGGTATTAGCCTGGAGTGGGTCGAATCCTGATCTCGCCCATTATTCCGACAACGTAAGAATCCTTGAAGATGCCGCAAGAACAGGTTGCTTATCCAGCGACGATGCGACAGCATTGATTCAAGCTTATCTCCGTGAACGAGCCGAAAGCCACCGCTTAGCCCTTGCAAATCAATCCATGCAAGTCAATACTGCGGACTGGTACGATACCCGTGAGGTCGTTTGCAAGTTATGGCAAAGATTAATTGATCCGACTGCAATGTCTGCGTTGGATTAAAATGACTATTGTATAAACATTTGGAGTGTGTGCCATGAATTTGGCTGATCGTGATGGTTTTATTTGGCAAGATGGACAATTGGTTGACTGGCGTGATGCAAAAATTCACGTCTTAACACATACCTTACACTACAGTATGGGTGTGTTTGAGGGTGTCCGCGCTTATGAAACGCCAAACGGAACTGCGATTTTCCGTCTTCAGGACCATACTAAGCGTTTGTTAAACTCTGCAAAAATCTATCAAATGAAAGTACCATTTGATCAAGCAGCTTTAGAACAGGCGCAAATTGATGTGGTACGTGAAAACAAACTTTCATCGTGCTATTTACGTCCATTAATTTGGATTGGTTCTGAAAAACTGGGTATTGCTGCAACCAATAACACCATTCATGCTGCTGTTGCGGCTTGGGGTTGGGGTGCATACTTGGGTGAAGAAGCGATGGCTAAAGGTATTCGCGTTAAAACTTCATCGTTTACGCATCATCATCCAAACGTGACCATGTGTAAAGCTAAAGCTTCTGGTAACTACACTTTGTCTATTCTTGCACACCAAGAAGTAGCGCAAGCAGGCTATGACGAAGCGATGTTGATGGATCCACAAGGTTATGTATGTCAAGGTTCTGGCGAAAACGTATTCTTAATTAAAGATGGCGTTTTACATACACCAGACATCGCAGGCGGTGCTTTAGATGGTATTACGCGTCAAACGGTGATCACCATTGCTAAAGACTTGGGATATGAGGTAGTTGAACGCCGTATTACGCGTGATGAATTCTACATTGCCGATGAAGCCTTCTTTACAGGTACAGCAGCAGAAGTTACCCCAATTCGTGAATACGATGACCGTGTAATTGGCTGTGGTTCACGTGGCCCAATTACTACTGAAATTCAAAAAACTTTCTTTGACGCAGTTCAAGGCAAGAATGACAAATATGCACATTGGTTGACTTACGTTAAATAAGTCACGCGTGTGTACCTGAGTCAACATGATTGACTCAGGTGTGATGACCCCGTTCAGGCAATAGTTTGAATGGGGTTTTATTTTGTCTGCTATTGCGTTATGAGTTAGCTAAACATCTTGCGAGGTTTATCTCTCACGTTACAGATATAGATGAATGATCAACTGTTTCTTCGTTGAGTTGGTGGTGTGCAAATTTGATCTTTTGGATAGATTCAGCCGCCCAAAACATGGCTTTTTTATAGCGAGAGGCAATCCCTGTAATTGGTGAGATTTGATGTTAAAAAACGCTCAGTCTGTTGAATGTGATAGGAGATAGTGAATTAAATACGTGAAAAGTGTAGTAAAAATTAGGCTAAAAACTGAATTTTGACCATTCTTTCAAAAATAAACCTACTTAAAATGTAACAAAAGTTAAAATAAAAATGTTGTTAAAGTTAAATAAAAACAATGTGTTGGTTTAAATGTAAATAAATATATTTTTTGGGTATCCCTAGAATTGGTATCACAAGTTTTAGGGAGTGGGCTGCTCCCTAGTTTTTTGCGATGTCATATAAAACAGTACTTTAATCTCCTAATTAGCTGAATTCCAAGGTTTATTTAATATTGTGTGAATTAGGGCGTATAGATGGCTTTTTGTGAGAAATACCTAAAATGAAGAAGCTCGCTAAGGATTGAGTTTCAATAATTCTAACGATATCTCAAGTGAGTGAATGATTAAAAAATGGTTTTTTATAAGAGTTATGGAGAAGTGACATGTCTAAATTTATTAAAACTGCTGCTGCTTTGATGGTTTTCGGAGCTTTTTCAACGGTAACAATGGCGGGTGGTAATCATCATCCTAAACCAGACCCTAAGCCAACCCCAGTATGTAACGAAGGGCCATGTACAGGAAGTATTCCAATTCAAGTGATTGTGCCTAAGCGCTGTGAGCTGAAAGTGAAAACACCAAGTATCTCATTAAAAGATGGTGCAGAAGCTTCTGGTCAATTTATGGTTGGGGCGAATGCAAAGTACAACTTATTGGTCGATACCGACAACCGTGTTGGTGGAGGCAAAACAACCAAATCTGCAGCCAAATCAGGTAGCCATGCAGTGGGCTTAACAGTTGAAACCAAGCTTACGGGTTCATCGTCTGTGATTCAGTTAAATGATCAGCAAACCAACATTGCGCCAGGTAGCAATGGCTGGAATTCTTACAATGTCTTGGTTAAAAGTGAGGGCGTAGGTATTTCTAAACCAGCGGGTACTTACACCGATAAATACAACATTCGAGTGTCATTCTAATTCGCTTGAACTCAATCTAAATCAGTTGGCTTTACCGACAGGGTGGAGTCAACTTTTTAGTCTAAAGAAATACAAAATAAGACATTGCTGGGGGAAGTATGAAACGATTATTGAAATATATGCTGGTTGCAGGTTGCTTATGTGTAGAAGCTGTTTATGCAAACTTGGTCATTTCACCTACGCAAATGTATTTGGGCGATAAAGCACGACAACGCAGTGCAACAGTAGTCATGGAAGCCACCGATCTTACTGAACCGAAAAGCTTTGAAATGTCTGCCTATAAATGGTCGCAAAATGCACAGGGTGAAGATGTGCTAGAACCAGAACAAGACATCTTAATTAATCCTAAAAACTTTGTTTTACAACCGAATGCACAACAAGTGATACGCGTAGGTTTTAGCCGACCACTTTCTAAGGAAGAAATGGCGCAAGAAAAAACTTGGCGTATTGTTTTTAAAGAAATTGCCCCTGTGGTGGAAGAAGACGCCTTACAATTTTTATTTACGATTTCTGTACCGTTGTTTGTTGGTAAGCAAGATGCCATTCAGGTGACTGCAACCCCGCGTTACCAGAACGACCACTTATTTTTAGAGATAGAAAATCATGCTGCATCGCATGTGCAAATTTCTTCAATCAGCATTTTAAATCAACAAAAACAACCCATTGCAACCACACGTGAAATGAAATATTTGTTAAATCAACAAAAACACAGCTTTGATATGGGGCAAATCAAACTTAGTGATTTGAAAAATTACATACTCAAACTTGAAACAGATAAAAGTGAGCAAGCCATTGAGTTAAAAATGAAGGGCTAAATCATGCATAGAACTCGACTGTTTTTTGCGCTGCAATGTGTCCTGTGGGGGATACCATTACCCGCCAATGCTGCCAATACTGAAATGGCATTGAATAGTGTCTGGCTAAATGGCGTAGATCGTGTCATTGAAAGTCTAGTGTTGCAGCAGGATGGGCAACGCTATATGGAATGCGAGGTTTTGCAACAACTCGGTTTACAGCAAGACCGTTTACAAAAACACAGCGCACAAACTCAGTTCTGTTCTGTAACCACCAATGAAATTCAGTCTGAGCAAGATTTTGCGCTGCAAGCGATTAAATTAACTGTACCTGCCAGCTATTTTATAGATGCACAATTGAGCCAAACCCATGCGATTCCGTCTAAAGCAGAGTTGGGCGGTTTTTTAAATTATGATGTGCTGTATGCACGTTATGATAATTACAATGAATTAAATGGTTTGGCGGAGCTTGGTATTTTTAAAGATTACTGGATTTTTAAAAATGGCATGATGTATCGCAAAGAGGCAGAACAGGATCAAGATAAGCTACTGCGTTTGAATACCAGTTTTGAAATTGAATTTCCATCACGTTATCAGCGTTTAACTTTGGGTGATAACACCAGCGTTTACAATCCTTTATTAGATACATTCAGATTTGGTGGTGTGTCTTTTGGTTCAAATTTTAGTAGTTATCCAGACTTTATTTATTGGAATGTACCCACCTTAAGAGGCAGTGCTGTACTGCCATCCACCGTCGATTTATACATTAATGGCATCAATCTATATCAGCAACAAGTGACGCCTGGGCACTATACCTTAAATACGGGTGCAAATATTCAGCAGTCGGGCGAGGCGCAAGTGGTGGTGGAAGATGTATTGGGAAATCGTACCGTGCAATCTTTTCCAGTTTATGTCACCACGCAACTACTCAAACCAGGACTGAACGAATACAACTTTTCTGCAGGAAAGCTGCGTTATGACTACGACTACGTGTCGGATGATTATCGGGAGTTTTTTGGCAACCTTTATTTCAGACGTGGAATTACAGACAGCACGACTTTAGGAACCAATTTAAGTTATAGCAAAGATGTGCAGAATGTCGGGTTGCTATGGACGCAATCTCTCAGCAAATATGCCTTGTTAGATACGCATGCTGCGTCTAGCCACAGTGATTGGGGCGATGGTTATACCTTTGGCGCTTCGTTAAGCCGTAATGGAAGTCGGGTTGCACTTGGTGCAAGTCATAAATACTACAGTCCTGAATATCGTGGTTTGGGTTATAGCGATATGACACAAACAGTGGAATACGACAACTTAGCTTATGTCAGTATTTTCAATATTCCTTTCATTAATACCTTAAATGTGAACTATCTAGAGCGCCGTTATCATCCCAATGCAAATAATAGCTTTGCAGATAGCCAAATGCTTACAGTTGGTTTTTCTCGTATGTTTGGGCGTCAAACTTCACTGTCGTTTTCTTATTATAAAGATTTGAAAGTGCAGGATAGTGACGGGGCATATTTAACACTGAATTATCAATTTGACCAACGCCGCAGTGCGCAGCTTTCGCATAATTTTGATGAGCAAACCCAGTTGCGTTATGCACAGAGCAGCCTGACGCAAAATGGTGTGGATTACACTCTTGCTGTGCGTCACCAACAAACAGAAGGGGATATTGGGGTAAATGCCTATACCGCCCTGAAAATGCCGATGGGTAATTTATATTTAAGCCACGATGAAAGTGAACGCTTTAGCTACAGTCAAGCCAATTATCAGGGTGCAGTAGTGTGGTTAGACCGTAAATGGGCCATGACCAAATATGTAGACAATGCTTTTGCTTTGGTGAATGTTGGTGATATTCCAAATGTGGAAGTACAACGTGCCTTAACACCTGTTGGTAAAACCAATCAACACGGTTATGTGTTTGTGCACGACATTGTGCCTTACGTCAATTACGACGTGTCTTTTGATCAAGACCAGTTAGATTTGTATGACAGCTTTGAATATTCAAGCCAAAAAGTGATTGGTATGAATCAACGCGGCTATAAAGTGAATTTCCCTGTTCAGCGTACAGGATTGATCATATTGCGTTTACTCACGCCCGATCAGCAGACCTTTGTGCAGGGCAGTGAAGTGTATTTAAGTGATGATGCAACCGAATTTGTACCTGTGGGCAGCGATGGAAAAGTGCATTTATATGGTGTGAAAGCAGGCAGTTATACGCTGAAGGTTAAAACCAAAGGTGGAAAAGTTTGCCATAGTTCACTTGAAGTCCCTCAAATTAAAGCAGGCACTGTTCCACAAACCAGACAGTTAGATTTGATTTGTCAGTAAGTATATCAGCAGGATGATTGAGGATGAGAACATGAAAAAATTAGGGATGGTAAAAAAATTAAGTCTAGTGCTGTGTGGATGCTGGATTTGTTTTCCTGCACAGGCTTGCACCATTGGTTCGGTCAGTGAATCTTTATTGCAAATGAGCTCACAATACCGTAGCCAGACTGCAACCAGTTTTAATGTGCGCTGTGATCGAGGTTATAGCATTCAGTTCAGTAGTCGTAATTTACGTGACAAACATGGCAGCAGTTTTGTGAATAATGGCACACACCGTTTACGCACCAGTATGAGTATTATGGGAGCAAAAACAAATCTGTGGAACACGCCCATCGCAGGGCATGTTTCTACGACAGGACATAAATACAGTGTCGCGGTACGCTTGGATGAACAACCGAGTTTGACAACGCCAGCAGGTCGTTATACCGATGAGTTGTATATTAATTTACTTTTTTAGAGGGCTTCGATGTGCAGCAGATCAGGTATTCAGCAAACAAGATATTCAGCAGGCAGGTATCCAATATCTGCTTTTTTTATCTATTTAGGGTGAATGACAGCAAACGATTTACATTAAATTTATACATAAAACTATGTGTGCAAAACTAGGTATAGGCGATCATCGAGTTGTTAAAAAAATGACAAATGTGTCACCAAAGCATCATATTACTGCAATGCAGCTGCTCTATGCTAGCAAGCATAAAATAAGAATTGAGCAAAAAGGCGATGAGCAATGTATTGGCAAAGCAGAGCAGTAAATTAGAGCGTTACAGCGATGCATTTAAATTTCATTTCAAACAAGATCAAAAACAAAAAAGCAGCCAGCCTACCTCTGAACTCTCAGACCTTGTCCGCCCACGTTTAAAAATTGCCCTTGTAACAGAAACTTGGCCACCTGAAATTAATGGTGTGGCACGTTCACTGTTGCAGCTTTGCAAAGGATTGCAGGAACTTGGACACAAAATTTTATTGATTCGCCCTGAACAAAAACAAGCCTGCACTCAATTCCAACCGTATCAAGAATGTCTGGTAAAAGCACAAGCCATTCCTAAATATCATAATTTACAATTTGGCTGGCCGCAGTGGTCTAAACTTTCGCAGGCTTTAGATGAGTTTCAACCTGATGTGGTGCATATCGTCACTGAAGGCCCTTTAGGGCTTGCCAGTTTACATATTGCAAAATCAAAAAATATTCCAGTATCAAGTGGTTTTCACTCCGCATTTCAAGATTTTAGCCGTTTTTTCGATTTGGCATTTTTACTCAAGCCAATTCAGCACTATCTAAAATGGTTTCATAACAATACCTCGCTGACGTGTGTGCCAAGTAGCCATACTGAAAAATCATTGCGTCAGTTTGGTGTGCAAGGGCCTTTGGTGGTGGTTGGGCGTGGTGTCGATGTTGAATATTTTTCACCAGATTTTCGTTCTACCCAACTGCGAGCAAGCTGGGGTGCGAGTGAAAATACGCGGGTGATGTTGTATGTAGGGCGTTTATCACCTGAAAAAGAAGTCAATCTTATTATTAATGCCTATCAGCGTATGCCAAAAAATACCGAACAGCCTGTGAAATTGGTGATTGTTGGAGATGGGCCAGACCGTGAACGTTTAGAAGCCATGAACGCTCAGGGAGATATCATTTTTACAGGTAGTTTAAGTGGCACAGCACTTGCACAAGCCTATGCCAGTGCCGATGTGTTTGCTTTTGCCAGTCAGGTCGAAACCTTTGGCAATGTCGTGTTAGAAGCTATGGCCAGTGGCTTGCCTGTCATTGCTTATGACTATGCTTGCGCACGTTTACATCTAAAACCGAATGAAACAGGCTGGTTGAGTCCACTCGGTCAGCCAGAAGATTTGGTCGGTCATATCCACCGACTTCCCGATCTTACAACCCTTAGACAGATGGGCGAACACGCCCGCAAAGCGACTTTAAATATTGGCTGGCAGTATCCAGTCCAACAATTTGAGCAGGCGTTATATCTGGTGGCGAAGGAGCTACACATGCCATCTTAGCTATACGCCAAAGAGGAGAGAACTGATGAAGTTTAAAAATGCAAAAATAAGAATGCTGGATCTCGACTTAAAAGGCTGTTTGTATCTTAACCATTTTTCCCACTCTCAGCGGGTGGCACAATTTTTTAAAGTTATTAGCCGTTTGGGCGATGGTGTGTTCTGGTATGTCATGCTCGCAAGTGCATGGATGATGCAGGGCATTGGTTATAGTTTACAAATTATTTATCTGTTGTTAGGCGGATCTGTCGGCACAGGTATTTATAAATATTTAAAACAAAAAACCGTCCGTCCACGTCCGTATCAGGTACACCAAGTGATCCGTTTGGGTGAACGTCCCTTAGATCATTTTAGCTTCCCATCAGGTCACACTTTGCATGCAGTCATGACCACAACGGTTTTGGGTTATATCCAGCCAGTATTGTTGATGTTGATGTTGCCCTTTACGATTTTGGTGGCCGTTTCCCGTATGATTTTAGGCTTGCACTATCCGAGTGATGTGGCAGTCGGGGCGATGATTGGCGGTTCAGTGGCGAGTGCGATTATTTTGGCTGCACCTTATGTAAATATTGTTTTATAAGTCTGGATAAAACCAAATCGAAAATTCAGTGCAGTAATGGCAGGCAGCCCATGCGAAATTTGTTAAAGTAGTCGCTGTCTTGACTAGAATAGGGAATACACATGGGTTTACGTTGGACGGACAGCATCGACATTGCCATTGAGTTATATGAGGCGCATCCCGATGTCGATCCGCAATGGATTCGTTTTACCGATTTGCACGCTTGGGTCTGTGCTTTGCCAGAGTTTCAAGATGATCCCGAAAAATCGACTGAAGGCATCTTAGAAGCCATTCAAATGGCGTGGATTGACGAAGCACGTTAATCTAGCGGTGTGAAGCAAGATTGATTTGCCGATCAAGGTCCTGCACAATGCGCTTCATATCGAAAAAAGCAATTTTTTTACACATCAAAAGCAGAAAATAGCCCATTATTCGGTATAATGCGGCAAAATTTTCGCGTCAACATTGACTTAAGGAGCCAATCATGGCTATTGAACGTACTTTATCTATCGTAAAACCAGATGCAGTTGCTAAAAACCACATCGGTGACATCTTTGCTCGTTTCGAAAAAGCTGGTCTTAAAATCGTTGCGACTAAAATGAAACACCTTTCTCAAGCTGAAGCTGAAGGCTTCTACGCTGAGCACAAAGAACGTGGTTTCTTTGGTGACCTAGTTGCGTTCATGACTTCTGGTCCAGTCGTTGTTTCAGTTCTTGAAGGTGAAAACGCAGTTCTTGCTCACCGTGAAATTTTAGGTGCAACAAACCCTAAAGAAGCTGCACCTGGTACAATCCGTGCAGATTTCGCTGTAAGCATCGACGAAAACGCTGCTCACGGTTCAGACTCAGTTGCATCTGCAGAGCGTGAAGTAAACTACTTCTTTGCTCAAACTGAAGTTTGCCCACGTACTCGTTAATACGCAGTATTCAAACCAGATAAGTGTTATTATGCTTATCTGGTTTTTTATTCTCCGATTTTTATTTTCTGAATAAACCTTTGCTCACCTCTTGAGCTTCTCCTTTCATCTTTAGACATGGTTTAGGTATACACACATGAGTACAGAAGTCCTCGCTGCATCTGCGACAGATGTTCAGCAAGCATCTGCGTCCGCTCCTGCACAGTCTGCGACTGCAGAGAAAGTGAATCTCCTTGGCATGTCACGTCCACAAATGGAAAAATTCTTTGAAGATTTAGGCGAGAAGAAATTCCGTGCAGGGCAGGTGATGAAATGGATTCACCAGTTTTTTGTCACAGATTTTGCCGAAATGACCAATATTTCAGGCAAGTTACGTGAAAAACTGGAAAAGATTTGTGAAATTAAAGCGCCTGAAGTGGTGCATAAAAATTATTCTAAAGACGGTACTCGTAAGTGGGTATTCCGTGTCGGTGATGGTGAAGGCTCATTGGTCGAAACCGTTCTGATTCCTGCCGAAGACAAAACTGGCTCACGTAAAACCCTGTGTATTTCATCGCAAGTAGGTTGTGCACTGGACTGTTCATTTTGTTCTACGGGTAAACAAGGTTTTCAGCGTGACTTAACCCAAGCCGAAATTATTGGTCAGTTGTGGATGGCAAACTATTCCTATATGGAAGATGTGCCTGTGATTGAACGTGAGCGTTCTGTGACCAACGTGGTGATGATGGGTATGGGCGAACCGTTGTTGAATTACGATGCCGTCTTGAACGCCATGCGCATTATGCTAGATGACTTTGCTTATGGCATGTCTAAGCGTCGTGTGACTTTATCGACTTCGGGTGTTGTACCTAAAATTGACCAATTGGCACAAGATATTGATGTGGCTTTGGCAATTTCTTTGCACGCCACCAATAACGAACTGCGTGATGAACTTGTTCCAATCAATAAAAAATATCCATTGGAACAATTAATCGCAGCTTGTCAGCGTTATATTGGCAAAGATGGCAACGAAAGTGCGCGTAAACACGTGACCATTGAATATGTCATGTTAGATGGTGTAAATGACCATCCTGAACATGCGCAGCAAATGATTAAGCTACTCAAGAACCTGCCAAGCAAGATTAATTTGATTCCATTTAACCCATTTCCGCACGCGCCGTATGGACGTTCAAGCCGAAATCGAATTATTTCTTTCCAAAAAACTTTGTCTGATGCAGGTTTTGTGTGTACGATTCGTCAGACACGTGGTGATGATATTGATGCTGCGTGTGGGCAATTGGTCGGACAAGTGGCAGACCGCACCCGCCGTGCCGAACAGTGGAAAAAGAAAGTTGCAGCGCAAAATGAAATCATACGCTCGCAAGGATAATGACTTGTATAGATAACTAACTTGCATCGAACGAAGACGCAAAGGGGATGTCCATTGAATAAGCCTGTATTTAAAATCGCACAAATTACAACTGTTTGTATTTCGGCAATTTTTGCTGCAGCTTGTCAAACCACAGCTCCAACCTTAGGGCAAAAAGACCCTGAAAAAGCGGTGCAAGTACGTACGCAGTTGGCAGCAGAATACTTAAAAAATGGCGATTTAGACTCAGCCAAACGCGCACTTGATCAAGCTTTGGAAAGCGATTCACGTGATTCCACCGCTAATATGATGATGGGCGTGTTGCTGCAACAAGAAGGCAGCAAGCTGAATTTAGAAAAAGCCGATGCGTATTTTAAGCGTGCCATTGCCGCTGACCCAAAAAATGCACAAGCGCGTAACAACTATGGTACGTATTTATATCAAGTAGAACGCTATAATGATGCGATTGAGCAGCTCAGTATTGCAGGTGCAACACTGGGTTATGATCAACGCTTTAGAGCATTGGAAAATGTAGGTCGTATTTACTTGAAATTAGGCGATATAGAGAATGCCGAAAAGTCATTCAAACAAGCCTTGCAAGCCAATCGCGATTCTTATGTTTCAATGTTAGAGTTGTCGGAAATTTTATATTTAAGACAACAATTTGCACCCGCGCGACAATTGTATGAACAATTTGTACGTGCTGTGGGGCAAAAAAATCAGGGTGCGCGTGCCTTATGGATTGGGATTCGTTTAGCACGTGCCAATGGCGATCAATTGGGAACTCAGGTTTTAGTGAACCAGCTGCGTGCATTATTTCCCAATAGCCAAGAATACCAACGTTATTTGCAATTACAGTACAGTACTGAGGCCGTATGGAAGTAAATCCTAATTCACCGCAACCCACACAGGGGACAACGCCTGTACCCCATGCATTAGGAAATGTTCAACGTCCAGGTGAGTACCTTCGTCAAATTCGCGTCAATCAAAAACGCGAACTGGATGATGTTTCAAAAGATTTGAAAATTCCATTAAAAACGCTGATGGCGCTAGAGCAAGACGAATATACCGCTTTGCCTGAAGCGACCTTTATTAAAGGTTATTATCGTACCTATGCCAAATATTTACAGGTCGATGCTTCAGCCATTATTCAGCGTTTTGATGAAATTTATGCCAACGATACAGGGTTGTTGCCAAATCACGCCTTGAACAATTCACCCATCAAAATTATGGGAAAACTGCCAGGCTCTAACCGCGATCGCAATAAAAAGTGGCTCACACGTATCGCTGTGATTGTGGCGGTATTGCTGTTGTTGTGGGCATTGGTCGCGCTAATTCAAAACTGGATGTCGTCTGGTCAAGAGGGTGCAGAACCTGAAATTGCAGTACTGCAATCCGATGTGCAAATCATTTCTGACAATGCGACAGGCAGCACGCCTGCACTTGCTTCGGGCGATCAGCTGAATTTGCAATTTGCTCGTCCAACTTCAGTGCATATTGTTGACTCTGCTGGCAATGTTTTAGCGACAGGACGTCAAGCCTCTACTTTAAATTTACAAGGCGAAGCCCCATTTCAAATTCGCTTAGATGATGCGACTGCTGTGTCATTAAGTTTGAACAATGAGTCGATTTCATTATCGCCATATACTGTGAACGGAAAAGCAGAATTCCGTTTATCTCGATAATGCAGCAAGGTAGAGCGATATCATGATTGTGAATCCAATTCAACGCCGTCCGACCCGTAAAATTCGTGTGGGTTCTGTCTATGTGGGTGGTGATGCGCCCATCAGCATCCAAAGTATGACCAATACGGAAACCTGTGATGTTGCTGCAACTGTGGCGCAAATTCAGCGTTGTGTAGATGCGGGCGTAGACATCATGCGTGTTTCTGTACCAACCATGGAAGCCGCAGCTGCATTTGGCGAAATTCGTAAGCAAGTATCTGTGCCGTTGGTGGCAGACATTCACTTTGACTATAAAATTGCATTGGCAGTTGCCGATGCGGGTGCAGACTGTTTGCGGATTAACCCGGGTAATATTGGTTCGGAAGCCAAGATTCGTGAAGTGGTGGCTGCTGCCAAACATCATGATATTTCTATGCGAATTGGTGTGAATGCAGGATCGCTGGAAAAAGATATTCAGAAAAAATATGGCGAGCCGACAGGTGCAGCATTGCTGGAATCTGCTATGCGTCATATTGATATTTTAGACCGTTTAGATTTTCAGGAATTTAAAGTTTCAGTCAAAGCATCGAATGTGTTTTTAACCATGGATGCTTATCGTTTGTTATCACAACAAATTGATAATCCATTACATTTAGGCGTAACTGAAGCAGGTATTTACCGTACAGGCACCGTAAAATCTGCAATTGCCTTGGGCGGTCTGCTCATGGAAGGTATTGGCGATACTATGCGTATTTCGCTTGCGGCAGAACCTGAAGATGAAGTCAAAATCGGTTTTGATATTCTAAAATCTTTAGGTTTACGCTCTAACGGGATTAACTTTATTGCCTGCCCAAGCTGTTCACGTCAGGAATTTAACGTCATTTCTGTAATGCAGGCATTGGAGGAGCGTTTAGAAGATATTCGTACTCCAATGGATGTATCGGTCATTGGTTGTAAAGTGAATGGCCCGGGCGAAGCTAAAGAAGCTGATATTGGTGTGGTGGGCGCAAGTCCGCGTTCATTGGTTTATCGTAATGGTGAAAAGAGCCATTTAATTGATACCAATCAACTCGTTGATGAAATCGAAAGCATGGTTCGTCAGCGTGTTACAGAGCTTGAACAAGCTAAATCTAAAGAGATTATTCGTACAAATTTTTCTGAGTAAGTCATGAGTTCAATTGTTGCAATTAAAGGTTTTAATGACATTCTTCCAACGCAAACACCTGCGTGGAGACGTCTAGAGCAACATTTAGCATCTTTAATGGATGCTTATGGTTATCAACAAATTCGTTTGCCAATGGTTGAGCAAACCAATTTGTTTAAGCGTTCAATTGGTGATGCGACCGATATTGTTGAAAAAGAAATGTACACATTCTTAGACAAGGGTAATCCGCCTGAGTCTTTGACTTTGCGTCCTGAAGGAACTGCGGGTTGTGTACGTGCCATGTTAGAGCACAATTTGCTACGTGGTGCGACACCGCGCGTGTGGTATATCGGCCCAATGTTTCGTTATGAAAAACCGCAAAAAGGTCGTTATCGTCAATTCCACCAATTTGGTGTAGAAACTTTTGGCGTTGCAACACCAGATATGGATGCCGAACTTATTTTAATGACTGCGCGTTTATGGAAACGTATGGGCGTTGCCGATAAAGTTCGCTTAGAGTTGAATACGCTGGGTGAGTCGGATGAGCGCGCAGCGTATCGTGCCGCTTTGGTTGAGTTTTTGGAAGCGCACAAAGCCGATTTAGATGAAGATTCACAGCGTCGTTTAAGTACTAACCCACTGCGTATTTTGGACTCGAAAGATGCTAAAACGCAAAGCATCCTAGAAAATGCTCCAAAATTGCATGATTTTATGGGTGAAGATACGCTGAATCACTTTGCTCAATTACAGCAGTATTTAACCGATGCAGGCATTGAGTTTGTGATTAATCAAAAACTGGTACGCGGTTTAGATTATTACAATAAAACCGTTTTTGAATGGACAACCACGCATTTAGGTTCGCAAGGCACAGTTTGTGCAGGCGGGCGCTATGATGGTTTGGTTGGGCAGTTGAAGGGTAAGGCAGATCAGTCCGTACCTGCTGTGGGCTTCGCCATGGGCATTGAGCGTTTATTGTTGTTGCTTGAGCAAGTCGAAGACAATACGCCTGTACGTGATTGTGAAGTATTCTTGTTGGCAGATCCAACAACTCAAGGCAAGGCGTTGGTTTTAGCTGAGCAAATTCGTGACCAATTCGAACAAGCGGGCAGCCAGATTCGCTTAAAAGTTGGTTCACAAGGCTCAATGAAAAGCCAAATGAAAAAAGCCGATCAATCAGGTGCAATCTATGCCTTGATTTTTGGTGAGCGCGAAGCGGAAGCACAGCAATTGGCAGTGAAAACCTTGGCAACTGCTGAGCAAACGACTGTTGCAGTGACCAAAATTGTGCCTTTCATCATTGAAAAATTTTCTTCACAATAAGCCAAATAACATAAGGAAAAGGGTAATCCAATGAGCGCATTGAGTGATGACGAACAACTTGATA
Source organism: Acinetobacter sp. YH01007 (assembly GCF_013420425.1). Lineage (NCBI taxonomy): Bacteria > Pseudomonadati > Pseudomonadota > Gammaproteobacteria > Moraxellales > Moraxellaceae > Acinetobacter > Acinetobacter sp. YH01007. The sequence goes on from NZ_VOYC01000007.1 coordinate 91,749, forward strand.
GTTTAAAATCGTTTGCGAAAAAATATGGTTCAGCCATGATTAGCGGGATTTTAATTGCGTTGATTGCCTTTTTCGGATGGCAATATTGGCAGAAAAAAACCTTGGCAGAGCAGCAAATGAATACTGCTAAAGTGCAACAACTGATGGATGATGCACGTACAGCAGAAGGCAATCCAGATGCCTTCAGTCAATTGTCTGCAACTGCCGATAAAATTGTGAAAGAAGCCCCTGATTCTGCGCAAGCTATTCAAACTCAATTCTTAATGGCTAAACTCGCTTACGATCAGCAAGATTTTGCTGCCGCAGAAAAAGCCTTAAAGAAAGTTGAAAACTCTAAAGTAAAAGACCAAGGCTTAGTGCAATTGGTTAAGTTGCGTTTGGCTTATGCACAGTTGGCGCAAAAGAAATACGATGAAGCTATTCAAAGTTTGGCCGCGGTGACTGATCCTGCATTTAAAGCGACTGCAGATGAAGCGCGTGGCGATGTTTATGTCGCGAAAAATGACCGTGAAAATGCCCAAAAAGCGTATCAAAGTGCATGGGATACTTTGGTGGAACGTAAACAAGAACGTCAAATTTTACAAATAAAACTCGAAAGTGTTGGTGTTTTGGTGGATGATCCTGAAATTGAACGCCCAGTATTAGAAACACAAGTGGATGAGAGCTAATGAATAGAAAGTATAAAATACCGTTTGCACTGACCGTTTTAACCCTCGCTTTAGTGGGGTGTTCTACCAATAAAATTAAAGTTGCAGAAGTTAAGCCAAATCCACTGCCAAAACTTGAGCAAGCACAAAGTCTAGTTCCTGTATTTTCACAAAGCGTTGCATCGACTACATCAGCCGATCCACTACGCCTGCAATTAGATGCCGAAAACGGGGTAATTTATACTGTTGATCCTAAAGGTGAGATGGCAGCCTATCAAGGCAAGCAACGTCTTTGGCAAAAACAAGTGTCTAAGCAAGGCTTAACTGCAGGTGTCAATGCTGCTGATGGCATTGTGGTTGCAGGAAACAGTAAAGGACAATTGTTTGCTTTAGATCAGCAAACAGGTGAGCAAAAGTGGGTTGCACAGTTAACAGGTGCAATTCTTGCGCCATCGTTAATTCAGGCGGGTCGTGTGGTGACTGTAAGTAATGACGGCACGGTATATGCACACAATGCCGAAACAGGTCAGTTGGTGTGGACTTACAACTTGCCAAACGTGCAATTTAGTTTGCGTGGTATGGCTGCACCTGTGGCGCTCGATTCACGTACTGTACTGATTGCTTCTGCAAATGCCTATGTCTATGCACTGGATATTGTTACAGGCGTACCACGTATGCAGCGCCGCGTTGCCATTAGTGAAGGCCGTTCAGACATTCAACGCTTAAATGACATTGATGGCGACCCAGTGGTTGCTGGTCAATTCTTGGTGACCACAAGCTACCAAGGTCAGGTCACCGTATTGGACTTGGCTTCACAACAAGTGATTTGGAGTGAAGATGCAAGCAGTACCAAACGTCCAGAAGTTGCGGGGAATGGTGTATTTGTCAGCACTGCAGATGGTAAAATTGCAGCTTACGAAATCACATCAGGACAAGCACTTTGGGAAAATGACAGTTTGCTCAACCGTCGTTTATCTAATCCTGTGTTGTTTGGACAATATTTAGTGGTCGGTGATTTAGATGGTGTTTTACACCTCATTGATCCAAGCTCAGGGCAACTGGTTGGACGTTCAAAAACCAATGGCGAAGTCCGTTCATTGCGTGTAATTGACAATCAACTCTATGTCGCAACGCAAAAGGGCGCATTAAGCGTTTGGCAGAACCGCTAATTTTGTTCTGACTTTTATGCTAAAATAGTTGTCCGTATTTTTACGCGGGGTAATTGAATCATCAATGCCCCGTGTTTTTATTTAATAGAGTGGTCGATGTTCTCTCTGTCGTTTGCGTGGTCGCAACGCTGAACCCAACATCCATACTCTGTTCTTTCTTCCACAGTTTCGGATGTACAGACCATTGAAACTGACTGATCTTGAATAAAGGTTAATCTATGAAACCCGTAATTGCGCTCATTGGTCGTCCGAACGTCGGAAAATCAACGCTGTTTAACCAGATTACCAAGAGCCGTGATGCACTTGTTGCTGACTTTGCAGGTCTGACACGTGACCGCAAATATGGTGATGCAACCTATCAAAATAAATCTTTCATTGTGGTCGATACTGGCGGTATTGGCGAAAGTGAAGGTGGCATCGACTCTTACATGGCTGAACAATCTAAAACAGCCATCCATGAAGCCGATATGATCATTTTTGTGGTCGATGCACGTGCAGGCTTGTTGGCATCGGATGAGCAAATTGCGCGTGAATTGCGTACTTTGGGCAAAAAAGTATTCTTGGTGGCGAACAAAGTAGATGGCGTACATGCCGAAGCCGCTTTGGTTGAGTTCTTTAAACTGGGTATGGGCGAGCCATTGCAAGTGGCTGCCAGCCATGGTCGAGGCGTTCAGCAAATGCTGGAAGACGTTTTGGCAGATGTTCCTGAAGATGAAAACCCAGATGCACATGATCAAGACACAGGTTTGCGTTTAGCCATTATTGGACGTCCAAACGTGGGTAAATCGACACTGGTTAACCGTTTATTGGGTGAAGAACGTGTAGTGGCATACGATCAGCCAGGTACGACACGTGACTCAGTCTATATTCCGTTTGAGCGCAACGAACGTAAATACACCTTGATTGATACTGCAGGTGTGCGTCGTAAAGGTAAGGTCGATGAAATGATCGAGAAATTCTCGATTGTGAAAACCTTGCAAGCCATGAAAGATGCACACGTGGTGGTGATTGTGGTCGATGCACGTGATGGTATTGTCGAGCAAGATTTGCACTTAATTGGTTACGCACTTGAAGCAGGGCGTGCCATGGTGATTGCGATTAACAAATGGGACAATATGTCCGAATATGATCGCAAACAATGTAAGTTAGATGTTGAGCGTCGTTTTGACTTTATTCCATGGGCAAAAATCCACCTGATTTCTGCCTTGCATGGTACAGGCGTGGGCGATTTATATCCTTCTATTCATCGTGCTTATGAATCATCACACTTAAAAGTGTCACCTGCGAAACTGACTCAAATCTTGAATGATGCAACAGATGCACACCATCCACCTAAAGTGCAAGGTCGTGCTATTAAAATGCGTTATGCACACATGGGTGGACAGAACCCGCCAACCATCGTGATTCATGGTAATAAGGTCGATAAAACTCCTGCAGATTACCGTCGCTATTTAGAAAACGTGTTCCGTAAAGTGTATAAGCTAGAAGGCACACCTGTAAAAATTGAATTTAAAACTTCTGAAAACCCATTTGAAGGGCGTAAGTCACAAGTGGATGAACGCACAGCGGCACGTCGTCGTCGTTATGTGCAGAAGTTTAAGAAAGCTGAGAAGAAGTTTAAACGAGGTTAAGGCTTAAACTTTGATGAGTTTGATAAAAAATCCCGAATGTGAATTCGGGATTTTTTTTGAGCGACTTAATTTAAATATGATAGATGTAGAATTAATGACGCTTCGCCAACAAGCTATTTGACAGACGATTTAACCATTGTGGGCTAATACTCGAAAGCTGCATTAGGGTTTTGGCTTTTAAACCGACCGCACGATGCGTATTGGTCAGGATCGAATCTTTAACCGTCGCTTGTTGATACACCACCTGGGCGACATCTTCTGTCGATAAATGCACGCCCATGTTTTGAATGGTGGCTGCATCCATATCTTTCACCATTGCAGTTTGTACAAATAGCGGCATGACATCTAAGACCCGAATGCCGTATTTTTGCCACTCTATATCTAAACCTTCCGTAATGCCACGTACTGCAAATTTGGAAGCAGAATAAGAAATTAAATCGGCTTGTCCATAAATCGCAGATGCCGAAGACAGGTTAATCACCCGTGCAAAACTTGCTTGTTTTAAATAAGGCAAAGCCGCATGACAACCGTTTAATACACCATTCACATTCACTGCCATAGTCCGATGATGCGCTTCTATGGGTGTGTCTTCAAATGCGCCTGAGTAGAGAATTCCTGCATTATTCACCAAAATATTAAATTCACCTGCCCATTGGCAAAAATCGGATAACGCAGCTTGCCAACTGGCATAGTCTGCTACATCAAGCAAACCTGCATGTGCACGCTCACCCAATTGTTCTGCTAATTGCTGTGCTTGTGCGAGATGAATATCATAAATACCGACACGGTAACCTTGTTGATAAAACAATTGTGCGATTGCGGCACCAATGCCTTGTGCAGCGCCACTAATCAAGATACTGTGCATTTGAACTTGCTCCCTGATGTTATTTTTGTTGTGCATATCGTCCTTGCCATCTGAGCATAACAAAAAAATGGTGCATTCGTGCAATAAATTGAAATAAGGAACAACCCATGCAGCAATTGCTTTCAATCATGCAACAGTTACGTCAACAATGCCCGTGGGATCAAAAACAAACCCCAGAAAGTTTGACTAAATACGCGATTGAAGAAGCTTATGAAGTTGAAGCGGCAGTGCGTTCAGGCAAGGTAGATGATGTACGTGATGAGCTGGGTGATTTGTTGTTGCAAGTGGTGTTTCAGGCACAAATGTATAGCGAGCAAGGTGCATTTGATTTTCAAGATGTGGTACAAGCCATTTGCGATAAATTAATTCGTCGGCATCCACATGTGTTTCAGGCAGAACAGTTTGCGCAGCTTAGCGCAGAAGATGTCGCTGCCTTATGGAAAACCATCAAACAACAAGAAAAACAGGGTAAAGCAAAGTCACGTTTAGATGAGGTGAAACATGCACCCGCTTTGGTGCAGGCACAGCAAATTCAGCAGCATGCGGCACAATTGGGCTTTGACTTTCATACCGTGCAAGATGCGTATGGCAAGTTAGAAGAAGAATTGCAAGAATTACAACAGGCGATTCAACAGCAACAATCCGATGAAATACAGGATGAGTTAGGGGATTGTTTGTTTTCTTTAATCAATGTTGGGCGTAAACTTGGCGTGTCCAGTGAGTTGGCATTATTGGGCACAATTCATAAATTTAGAACACGCTTTGCTTACATTGAAGATCAGGCCGAATTACAACAAAAAACAATAGAAGATATGACTTTAGAAGAAATGGATCAACTTTGGGAGCAGGCAAAACAACAATTAAAATGACAGGTTTTGCGGCAACATGAATATATCGCAGCAATTAAAAGTTTCTTTTCGCTTTTTTTCTTTCGGATGGCAGTACTGGCTTGCATTGCTGTTATGCAGTATCAGTGTATGGACTACAGCACAAAATGTGCAATCTAAGCCTGCGCAGGTGGGTGGGCACAGCTATGATCAAAACTATTTAAAATGGAAAGCGCAGCAAGCCGCGCAAGATCAGCGTTTAAGTGCGGCTCAAACCACATCATCAAGCGCAGAACATTATTTAGCACGTCCTACTCAGCAAAGTGCGCATACAAATCAAGTGCGTTTAAATAGCGCTTCACTAGAACAATTGCAGCAATTGTCTGGGGTGGGCATGAAAAAAGCACAAGCGATTGTGGAATACCGAAAACAAAATGGAAAATTCCAAAGTATTGAAGAACTTCAGCAAGTCAAAGGGATTGGGTCTGCCTTATTTGCCAAGAATAAACACAAGTTGGCATTGTAGCTGCAAGCAGAATTTTAGCACTGCACATTGCAAAATTAGCATGTGAATCAAATTGCCCTTTGATTGTGTTAGAGATATGATTAGCGACATCTTATCTGTTTTACGTTCAGACGTAGGAGACAGCGTCTTTTGCAAACTTTGCGCGCGTCAAAATGTGGTTTATCTACCGCTCAATTACCTTCTTCCATTTTAGATGTTCTAGATGCTTTAACCAAAGCAGGCTATGAAGCTTATATCGTCGGTGGTGGAGTTCGTGACTTAATGTTAGGGCTAAATCCGAAGGATTTTGATGCCGTAACCAATGCCACACCCTCACAAGTGAAAGAAGTTTTCGGACGACGTTGCCGAATTATTGGACGACGTTTTGAGCTGGCGCATGTCTATGCAGGGCGTGAACTAATTGAAGTGGCCACTTTCCGTGCGCCACCGAAAAAAGCTGTGACTTCTGCGGCGGGGATGATTCTGCGCGATAATAACTGGGGCACAATCGAGCAAGATTTTGCCCGTCGTGACTTTTCAATCAATGCGTTGTATTACCAGCCACGCAAAGGCATCGTGTTAGATTTTTGCAATGCCGTAGATGATATAAAGCACAGAAACTTGCGTTTATTGGGCGATCCAACTTTACGTTTTGAAGAAGACCCAGTGCGTATGCTGCGTACTTTGCGTTTTGCTGCCAAATTAAATTTCAATATTGATCCAAAAATTCTTAAAATTTTTACGCCTGAAATGACGCAGTTATTGCGTGATGTATCGCCACACCGTTTATATGATGAGTCGCAAAAACTCTTTACGATGGGACATTTAAATAAAGTCCTGCCGATGTTGATTGAGTTTGGTATTTGGCGTCAGTTATTTGCCGACATCAAGCCAGACATCAACTCATTTATTGAACGTGCAGCAAAAAATACCGATCAACGGATTGCGATTGGTAAAACCATCAACCCTGCATTTTTCTATGCGGTGCTGTTGTGGCAACCGTTTTTAGAGCGTTGTGACTTTTATCTTTCTAAAGGTGTGGTGGCAGCCGAAGCGCGAGCCCAAGCAGGTTTAGATGTACTGAAACGTCAGGCGACACGTACCATTATTCCTCGTTTTGCTGAAACTTTTATTCGTGAAGTTTGGGAAATGCAAACCCGTTTATTGCAACCGAAACCACAGCAAATTGAAGCATTGTCTGGGCATGCGCGTTTCCGTGCAGGTTTTGACTTTTTATTACTGCGTGAAAAAGCAGGCGATAGCTCGACTTTAGGAATGGGTCAGTGGTGGGATGCCTACCAGCTTATGAGCACCGATGAAAAAGAACGTGCGATTGCCCAATATAACCGATTACGTGCCAAGAGCCGCCGTAAAACAGCGCAAGAACCTGTTGATGTGGCACCAGCAACACATGCTGCCGATATGCAGATTGAACCCTTGGTGAATGAGCCTGAGCCTCGTAGTCGACGTGCGCGTAAAGCCAAACAGTATGAAGAAAATCGGGCGCAATTGACTGCTACAGCAAACGGTTCAGGTATTGGTGCAGATCATCCGATTTTAAAACGTAAACGTGTGCAACGTGATTTAAGCCAAGTGATTTTTGGGCCAACACAATGAGCAACATCACCTATATTGGTTTAGGCAGTAATTTGGGCGATTCGCGTCAAATTTTGACTGAAGCGGTGCAAAAACTGGCAACTTTGGGGCAAGTGCAGACTTCTAAACTGTATCAAAGCCCACCAATGGGGCCACAAGATCAGCCTAATTATTTGAATGCTGTGGTACGTTTAGATACCGAACTTGAAGCCTTGGCATTGTTAGATGAATTACAGCGTTTTGAACAAGAGTCGGGTCGGGTGCGTTTACGTCATTGGGGTGAGCGTACGCTAGATTTAGACTTGTTGATTTATGCTGATGCCAACATTCAAAATGAACGTCTGACTGTACCGCATGTGGGGGTGTTAGAACGTGATTTTGTCGTCATCCCGTTGTTAGATTTGGATGCTAACTTAAGCGTTAAGGGACAATTATTAAAACACTCGCCATTGCTTGAACATCCGAGCTTAACTGTTGTAGATGCCAGCAATTGGGCAGGGCTATAAAGTTTTAAATTAAGCATGCGTGATGCTTTTTCCATAGAGGAATATTTTCATGATTAGTTTAAGTGACCTAAGAAAATTTAAAGCGGAAGGTCGAAAATTCTCCTGCCTGACTTGCTATGATGCAAGCATGGCGAAAGCAATGGAAATTGCTGAAATTGATACGATTTTAATTGGCGATTCTTTGGGGATGTCCATTCAGGGGCGTGACTCAACCTTGCCTGTCAGCGTGGCGGATATGGCTTATCATACTGCGGCGGTGCGTCGTGGTAATCAACATGCTTTTATTTTGACTGACTTGCCATTTATGAGTTATGCCACCTTAAATGATGCATTGCAAAGCTCGAAAGAGGTGATGCAAGCGGGTGCACAAATGGTCAAAATGGAAGGTGGTGCATGGCTCAGCGAAACCGTTGCAACACTGACCCGTAATGGTATTCCTGTCTGTGTACATTTAGGTTTAACGCCACAATCGGTGCATGTATTTGGCGGTTATAAATTACAGGCACGTACCCGCGAAGCTGCAGATAAACTGATTGCTGACTGTAAAGCTGTGGTAGAAGCAGGCGCGGCGATTCTGTTACTAGAATGTGTGCCAGCACAGCTAGGTCAAGAAATTTCTGCCTTGTTCCCTGAAATTCCAGTGATTGGGATTGGTGCAGGTGCAGACACTGACGGTCAGGTACTAGTGGTACAAGACATGCTGGGGCTGACTTTTGGTCGTGTCGCAAAATTCGTGCGTAATTTCATGAAAGAACAAGCGGGTGAAACTGCCATTTTGGATGCGTTTAAAGCCTATCATGCTGCAGTTCAAGATGGTTCTTTCCCAGCACGTGAACAAACTTTCCAAGTCGAGTTGTAATATGAAAACTGAAACCACAATTCAAGGCTTAGCGGCTTCATTACAGCCTGCACGCGCTGCGCGTAAAACCATTGGTTTTGTTCCGACCATGGGCAATTTGCACGAAGGGCATTTGACCTTGGTGCGCGAAGCGAAAAAAATATGTGATGTGGTGGTGGTCAGTATTTTTGTCAATCCAATTCAATTTGGCCCTAATGAAGACTTTGACAGTTATCCGCGAACTTTAGACCAAGACAGCCAATTGTTGGCAGAGGTCGGTTGCGACATTATTTTTGCGCCTTCAGTTGAGCAAATGTATGGTAACAAACCACGTTTGACCAATATTTCAGTGAGTGAGATTACGGCAGACTTGTGTGGCTTGCAGCGTCTTGGACACTTTGATGGTGTTGCGGTGGTCGTGACCAAGTTATTCAATATGGTACAGCCAAACTATGCTTTCTTTGGTGAAAAAGACTATCAACAACTGGCAGTCATTCGTCAGTTTGTACGTGACTTGAATATTCCGCTAGAAGTGATTGGTGTGCCAATTGTACGTGCAGCAGATGGTTTGGCACTTAGTTCACGCAATGGGTATTTGAGCGCTGAACAGCGTCAAATTGCACCGACAATCTATCAAAGTTTAAAGGCTGCTGCACAAGCATTACAGCAAGGTGAAACTTTGTCACAAGTGTTAGCGAATATTAAAGCAACATTGACAGCAGCAGGCTTTGTTGTGGACTATGTAGAGGCGCGTACAACAGAATTGCAGAAAATTGAAGCATTTAGTGAAGATCTGGTGTTGTTCGTTGCAGCAAAATTGGGCAATACACGTTTAATTGATAATTTGCAGGTCAAACATTCTGCATAGCTGGCAATAGAAGGGTTGCATGCCATGAAACGTATTTTGATCGTGACAGGTCAATCGGGTTCAGGAAAATCTTCGGCATTACAAGTGTTGGAAGATTTGGGTTATTACTGTATTGATAATTTACCTTTGGCATTGCTCCCCGAAATTGTGGATAAACTGGATCAGGAAAATAACTTGGAGCAGTTGGCATTGGGGGTAGATGTACGCAGCACCCGTGCCGACTTGCAAGAGTTTGATTTGGTATTTGAGCAACTGCAAAAGCATGGTTCAGTCGATATTATTTATCTGACCACGCAAGATCAGGAATTGATTGCCCGTTTTAGCGCATCACGCCGTCCGCATCCACTCTCTAGTCGTTTTAAAAGCTTGAATGAATGTATTCAAGAAGAAAAAAACTTGTTGATGCCGATTCAGTTCCGCTCTACGGTTCATATTGATACCACTGACAAAAGTGTGCATGATCTAAAACACGTATTGTTGTCTAAGCTTGGACAAACTGACAAATTGATTGTAATTTTACAATCCTTTGGCTATAAGCACGGAATTCCTTTAGATGCCGATTATGTGTTTGATGTGCGCCATTTGCCTAATCCACATTGGGATTTGGAGCTCAGGAAATATTCAGGCTTAGATGCCCCTGTGCAGGAATTTTTGCAACAAAGTTCACAAACCCATGAAATGTTTCACGACATTCAGCAGTTTTTAGAAAAATGGTTGCCAGCCTTTGCCGAAGGGCATCGACACTACATTACCATTTCAATTGGCTGTACGGGTGGGCAACACCGTTCTGTCTATATCGTTGATAGACTAAAAAAAGCACTTGAGGCAAAATGGTCTATTCAAGTCTTACACCGAGAAATGAAGCACTGGTCATGATTGACACAACTGTTGACGTAATTAATAAACTAGGTTTACATGCACGGGCATCTGGGAAACTGATTGAAGTGACCACCAAATTCCGTTCGTCAATCCAAATTGGTAAAGGCGACAAATTGGTTGATGCCAAAAATATTATGTCCTTGCTCATGTTAGGTGCAGGCAAGGGAACTACTTTACGCTTGGTGATTGATGGTGCAGATGAAGAAAAAGCTTTATCTGATATTCAAGCACTGTTTGCAGCAAAATTTTACGAGGCAGATTAATCGTGGCACGTCGACCGCAACGTTTTACCGAAGATGACTTTGAATCTTTAGAAGGGCGTGCAAGTAAAACCGAACAGAAAAAAGCCGTACAACGTATGGCCGCGCTTGGCGAACAATTGGCGCAGTTAAGTACTAAACAAATTCAAAAACTTCCAGTAGAAGAGCGTTTAATTGATGCTTTACTGGAATTGCAAAGTATTACTTCACATGAAGCACGTCGTCGTCAGTGTCAGCGTATTGGTAAATTGTTGCGTAATGAAGATGAAAGCGTAATTTTGTCTTATTTGACGCCGCAGCAAGGTGCGAAAAAAACCGCACAGTTACAGCGTTGGGTAGAGCGAATTATTAAAGACGGCGACCCTGTGATTAATGATTTTAGTAAAACCTATAAAGCAGCTGAGCGTCATACGCTGCGTCAGCATGTGTTGCGTATCCACCGTGATATGAAACAGGAAGTGTCTGCGGAAGAACTTGAAGCATCTAAGCTCAAGTTGTTTAACTATGTGCAGCAAGTGGCTTTATTGTCAGAAAGCTAGATTAGCGTACCTTATCTAAGAAGATAGATAGCGTGAGCTGATGATTGCACAAAAAAACGACTCATGACGAGTCGTTTTTATTTGGTCTTAATATAGAGATTTTCAAATTTTAGCCGAACTCACCGACTGAACGCTCTTTGGCCCATTCACGCAGTACAAATTTTTGTAATTTACCTGTCGACGTTTTGGGAATTTCAGTAATCACCACCTCCTTTGGCACTTTAAAACGCGCCAAATGTTGACTGCAATAGGCAATGATTTCTTCAGGGCTGACCTGTTTACCTTCTTTTAGTTCAATAAAGGCACACGGGACTTCTTGCCAACGTGGATCTGGTTTTGCCACCACTGCGGCGGTCAAAACTGCAGGATGCTGATACAACACTTCTTCCACCTCGAGTGAAGAAATATTTTCACCACCTGAAATAATCACATCTTTAGAACGGTCAGTAATTTTGGCGTAGCCATCAGGTTGGCAGACAGCTAAATCGCCCGTATGGAACCAGCCGCCTGCAAATGCTTCTGCGGTAGCTTCTGGGTTTTTCAAATAGCCTTTCATCACGATATTGCCACGGAACATAATTTCGCCCATGGTTTTGCCGTCTTTTGGTACGGGTTGCATGGTTTCAGGGTCTAAAACCTTCATGCCATCTTGCAACGGATAAGGCACGCCTTGGCGCGAATGTAACTGTGCCTGTTCCTGAATGGATAGGTCGCTCCATCCTGCTTGAGAAGCACACAACGCAGATGGGCCATAGGTTTCAGTTAAGCCATAAACGTGAGTCACATTAATGCCAATATTGCGCATGCCCTCAATAATTGCTGCTGGCGGCGCAGCACCCGCAACCATCACTTCGACACGGTGATTAAACTGTGTCTTTTTCTGTTCTGGGGTGTTGATGAGCATTGACAAGACAATTGGCGCACCGCAGAAATAATCGACTTTGTGCTCTGCGATTAATTTAAAAATCAGTTCAGGGTCGACTTTACGTAAGCAGATATTGGTGCCACCGTTGGCTGCCATCGTCCATGCAAAGCACCAGCCATTACAGTGGAATAGGGGCAGTGTCCATAGGTAGGTTGCACGTGGGGTCATCCCGCAGGCAATAATATTACTGGCTGCATTAATGTAGGCACCGCGATGATGATAGACCACGCCTTTCGGGTTGCCTGTCGTGCCAGACGTATAGTTCAGGCTAATTGCATCCCATTCATCTTGTGGCAAATGCCATTCAAAATTTGGGTCACCTGCAGCCAGCCAAGTTTCGTATTCAATCTGTCCGATGCTAAGGGCATTGGCAGCATGCTCATATTCTGCATCGTTGACATCAATCACGTAAATTTCATGATTGACCATCGCTAAGGCTTCTTGTGCCAAAGCCGCAAATTCTGGGTCAACCAAAAGCACTTTGGATTCTGCATGATCGAGCATAAACGCCAGTGTTTTGGCATCTAAACGAGTGTTTAGTGTGTTCAGCACTGCACCCGCCATTGGCACAGCAAAGTGTGCTTCTAGCATGGCAGGAACATTCGGAAGCAGCACCGAAACAGTGTCATTTTTGCTGATGCCTAAATTTTGAAGTTGATGTGCAAATTGGCAGCAGCGCAAATAAGTTTCGCGCCAGGTAATTTGACGTGAACCGTGAATAATCGCGTTTTGGTGCGGGTAAATATAAGCTGCCCGTTCTAAGTAACGTAACGGGGACAAGGCGACAAAGTTCGCAGGGGTACGCGGTAATTCATCGTATGCGCTGACCATTGTTATTCTCCATAATATGTGTCGTTATTTTATCCAACTTAAAAAGATAGGGATTTTATGGCAGCTTTGCAGTTATGCTTTAGTCTAAAATCTGTTGTTTTTGTTTTGAATCGCTTGTAAGTACATTTAAAAAATAGTTTAAGTAAAATTTAGCAGCTATTTTTTATTCAATAAAAATAGTAGCTTATTGGAAAATATTAACTTATTCTGTCATTTGGCTTTTATAGAGTGATGGGCTGAGACCTGTCCAACGCTTAAATGCACGTCGAAATTCGCGTAATTCACTAAAGCCAAGTTGTTGGCTAATTTCAGTCATGCTCAAAGGCTGTTGTAGCAGTTGTTTGGCTTTATTTTCCAAAACGTGTTGGCGCAGGTTTTGGAAGTTGCAGCCTTCGGCAAGTAATTGTCTGCGTAAATGTCTTTCGCTCATTTGAAAATGTTGTGCCGCTTGGTGCATATCAAAGTGCTGAGGTAAATGCTGTTCGATTAGATAACTCAACACGTGTGCATATTGCTGTTGATTAATCGCCTGCATATCCTGATACGCTTGTTGGCAGACACGCAGGGCGGTGCTGTAATTGGCGGCACTAGAGGTTTTAATTTGGCGTCCTAAAATCTCTGGTCGGAACACCAAAGCATTCATGTATGATGAAAAGTGCAGAGGACATTGATAATGCACCTGATAAGCCTCTAAATAGTCGGGTTGGGCAAAACTAAAATGCACTTCGACCAAATCTTGATGATTGCCAAGCATGACGTCTAAGCAGCTAACAATACTGGAGAGGACTTCATCGCAAAAAAAGCGCAGTAAGTTCCCCGTGGGATAACGCTCTTTCATCACCAGTGTAGGAGAGGTCGAGGAAAAATCGTACTCCAAATCCATCACACTGCCTGAAATGGGATGGTACTGCAGTCCTGTCTGTAAGGCTTCTACAACATTTTGACTGGACACCATGGCAAAACCGAGCATGCCCATGGAAATCAGCCCCTTGTCACGTCCAATTTCTAAGCCTAAATGTGCACATTGAGTGTCTTGCAGGGCGCGTGTCACCACTTTGCAAATATCTTGAAATGAAACAAAACCATTGCCTTGGACGATTTGATCAAGATCTTGAGAAATTCCCTGAAACCATGGTTGATAGGGGATCTGTTGTTCTTTGGCGTAATGAATCAGACCTGACAATAAGGCAGGCGGCACGTGCTGCAGCAAGTAGTTTGAAGTTGCTGACATAAGTCCGATTATCCCCCCATACCATTGTCGCTTTGACCCTTATTTGCCGTGATGCAATTTTGTTTAATGGCGTTGATCAGCGTCATGACTGATTGTATAGATGAAAAGGAATACGATTGCAATGTATTTGGTGGGTTGGGATAAACAGGAAATTCATATTCAGCCAAAAGGGCTTGCCATGTTTGGTTATGGCAACTGGAAACATCGTGCCTATGAACAACGAACAGCTTTATTTGCCCGCAGTATTTGTATTCGAACCTTAGACAATGACTTATTAATTTTTTGCTGTCTGGATATGGGGTGTGTGACCTATGCCATGCGTCATTTAGCGATACAGCGTTTACAGCGTAAACTGGGGGAGCGTTTTCAGCCGCAGCGTTTGGTATTGATGGCAACGCATACTCATTCTGCACCTGGCGGTTGTGCACATGAAGCGTTGTACAATATGCCCACACCTGGTTTTGTGCCTGAACATTTAAATGCAGTGGTCGATGCGATTGTGGGCAGTGTGCTCAAAGCTTTGGCGACCCAGAAAAAACCGATATTTATATGAGCAATGGTCGTTTTGCAGAAGAAACGCCAGTGGCATGGAATCGCTCTTTAACAGCGTATAACCGTAATCCTGATGTATCTCGTAGAACGCTGGAACAGGCACATTTGGCCTTAGATCGTGATATGCAATTGCTTGGTTTTTATCGCGAAGGTAATTTACAGGCAGTTTTTTCTTTATTTGGGGTGCATGCTACCTGTTTAAGCAGTCGTTTAAGCGCTCATGATGGTGATAACAAAGGTTATGCCGCACTTTGTACCGAGCGTGCACTGCAACAACGTGGGGTCAAAAATCCTGTGGCAATTTTTGCCCAAGCCGCAGCGGGTGATGTTTCTCCACATTATCATGGCCCTGAGCAGTCACAGGTACGTGCTGCAATGCGCGATGAAAAAGAATACGAATATACACAGCAAAATGGTCGCTATCAAAGTGAATTGGCACTGAAAGCTTTGGCACATAGAGGTACGCCGTTAATGGGAGCTTTAGATGCTGTGTGCCATTATGTCGATTTAAGCAATATTGAAATTCCAGTTGAATTTGCGATGGGGCAAACAGATGCAAAAACCAGTGCAGCCTGTCATGGTGCAGCATTTTTTGCAGGAACACCTGTAGATGGTGCAGGTGTGGCACAACCGATTTTTAAAGGTATGCAATGGTTAGCGCAGCGAGTGAAAAAGAAAAAGTTGAGTAATCCTCAAGCCGCAGATTATACCTATTATCAACAGCTATATGCCTCACAAGGCCCCAAAGATATTGTGCTGGAATGTGGTTCTAAAACCATTTTTGGCAAGCCACTGAATCATTATCCTAAATTTTTAGACAAACTGATTGCAGAAATGAACAAGCAGGCCAGTGTAGGCGCAATTGATCATAGCTTGTTGGTACCGAATGTAGTGCCATTACAATTAATTAAAATTGGCGACTTAACCTTGCTGTGCTGTCCTGGGGAAATTACTACTGTTGCAGCTAAGCGGCTCAAAGTAACCGTACAACAAGAATTGGAATCGACTCAAAAAGTATGGTTGGCTTCATATTGCAATGATTATATGGGCTATGTGACCACCTTCGAGGAATATCAACAACAAGCCTATGAAGGTGGTCACACTTTATATGGACAGTGGACTTTGGCAGCGTTGCAAACTAAATTTCAATATTTCGCAGAGCAATTGAATTTGCCTATTCCACAACGCGATACAGCATCGTTATTACCGCCCGCTGTACCTTTGGATGAATTAGAAAAAAGAACATATCGTGACAGTTTGAAAGCTAATGCGCTAAATGAATTGTAGTTTTTTTATACATTGTTCCATGTGAAACATATTCTAAATCATGTACTAGTCAGGAGGTTAATCTAAATCAATATGGATAGAGAGGTCATTTATCTCATCCATGTGTCTCTATTTTTTTAATGCGGTACTTTAAAAAGTAACGCAAAACAAACTGCAATAAAAATAAATGCCACGCAGAAAAAGGAAGGATTATGAAACAGCGTTGGAGTAACTGGTCTGGAAAGCAAACAGCCTATCCAGACTTTTTACAGCCGAAAAATGTAGATGAACTGAAAAAAATTGTGCGAAAGCACGACAAAATTAGAATGGTCGGAGCAGGGCATTCCTTTAGCCCCTTAGCCACAACCGATGATGTGATGGTGAATTTAGATCATATTCAGGGGGTGCATCAATTTAATGCACAAAAGCAGCAATGCACCTTACATGCAGGGACTCGGCTGTACAAACTGGGTGAATGTCTAGCTCCGATTCATCAGGCGCTGCAAAATCAGGGCGATATTGATCATCAGAGTTTGGCAGGTGTGGTTGCAACAGGAACACATGGCACAGGTGTGGATTTACCTTGTCTATCGGCTTTGGTGACTGATTTTGAACTGCTCACAGCAGAGGGTGAGGTGTTGCAATGTTCACCTGAACACAATGCTGAAATTTTTCAGGCAGGTCGGGTCGCGCTGGGCAGTTTTGGGGTGATGACCAAAATCACTTTACAAAACCGTTCGCGCTATAAACTCAAAGAGCAGCTACGTTTATGTGCCTTGAGTGATATTTATCAATATATAGACCGTTGGAAGCATCAACATCGCCATATTGAGTTTTGGGCATTTTTACACAGTGATCAGGTGATTTTAAAAACCTTAGATGAGAGCCGAGGATTGACGGATCCTCGTCCGCAATATTGGTTATCAGAAGACCGTTTATTAAATTTTTGTTCGGAAATAACCCGTGTTTTTCCACAGTTAAATCCGTATTTACAATCTTTGTTGGGCGTGTTTATCAAACCGAGTACTCATGTCGATTGGTCGAGTCAAATTTTCCCAACGCCACGCAATACCAAATTTAACGAAATGGAATACCAATTGCCTGCCGAGCAAGGTTTGGCGTGTTTAGAAGAATTATTGGCGGTTTTGAAACAACAGCGTGTCGCCATGTTTTTCCCAATCGAGTTTCGCTATGTCAAAGGCGATGATATTTGGCTGAGTCCTTTTTATGGACGGGATTCGGTGTCTATTTCAATCCACCAATTTTATAAACAAGATTGCCAACATAT
Source organism: Acinetobacter sp. YH01007 (assembly GCF_013420425.1). NCBI lineage: Bacteria > Pseudomonadati > Pseudomonadota > Gammaproteobacteria > Moraxellales > Moraxellaceae > Acinetobacter > Acinetobacter sp. YH01007. The sequence continues at coordinate 108,972 of NZ_VOYC01000007.1, forward strand.
TTTTAAATGGGTTGAACCGATTTTACAAAAATATCAGGGACGTCCACATTGGGGCAAATTGCACAGTATGCAAGCGGATCAATTACGTGAGTTATATCCAAAATGGGATGATTTTATGCAACTTCGTGAGCAGCTTGATCCACAGCAAAAATGGATTAATCCATATTTAAGACAAATTTTCACGATTCCAAGTTTGAGTGCAGCGTGATGTTCAATAAACAACTCAAGCAATCGCAAAATAAGAGCATTCAATTAGGGAGCGTGACATGCAAAGTGATTATTTTCAGCAACTCACCCACAGTTTGCAGCAACAGGGTACAGGAACACCGCAACTGATTGTGGATATGGCACGTTTTCAGCATAACTTGGATTATGTTGCAGCCCATTTGCCTGCACGGTTGCAACCACGACTGGTGGTGAAATCGCTAGCGTGTTTGGAGATATTGCAACACGCAAGCCAAAGTCTGAATACGCAGCGTTTTATGTTGTTTCATCTGCCACATTTGTATGAAGTGATGCAGCACTTTCCACAAGCAGATGTACTGTTTGGCAAGCCAATGCCAATACGTGCGGTAGATGCTTTTTATCAGCAGGTGATGGCGTCTGCTGAGAATATCCAATTGCATTTACAATGGTTGGTTGATCAACCTGCACGTTTACAACAGTATTTACATTTGGCACAACAACGCCAGCTTTGTTTGAATATTAATCTTGAAATTGATATCGGTTTGCATCGTGGTGGGGCGCAAGATCATGCTGGATTTATGCAAATGCTGGAATTGATTCAGCAGCATCCACAACATTTAAAACTGTCAGGTTTGATGGGGTACGATGCGCATGTGGTGAAATTACCAAATGTATTTCATGCACAAGCCAAAGCCTATCAACACTCACAGCAGCAATATAGAAATTATAAACAACTGATTCAGCATCATTTTCCAAAGTTGTGGCAGGATGACTTGTGTTTTAACGGTGGTGGTAGCCTGACATTTATGCAGCATTGTCAGCACAGTGAATGTAATGATCTGGCTTTTGGTTCGATGTTGCTTAAACCCAGTGATTTTGATTTAAAAATCTTGTCAGATTTGCAATCGGCTTTGTGGATTGCAACACCTGTTTTAAAGGTATTGGCTGCGGTACAAGTGCCAGGCTTAGATCGTTTGCAGTCCTATTTGCCACAATCCAATCAAGCCGTTTTTGTTTATGGTGGCTATTGGATGGCAGATTATGTTTATCCTGAGAGCAGTCATCCACATGCTTTATACGGACGCAGTAGCAATCAAGAGTTGATTCAAGTACCCAAACAGCATCGCATCCAAATAGATGATTATGTATTTTTACGCCCGCAACAGAGTGAGGCGGTGTTGCCACAGTTTGAAGCGGTGTATGCCTATCAACATGGACAATTCACGCCGTGGGCAACCTTTAGGGAATAAAAACAGCTGAAATGCCGATTCTTTGGCTTTTTTAGTACACAAAGGTTTAAACCTGTACGCAAGCCGTGTAAAATTTAAGGCGCTTTTTATTTATACACCGTTTTTATCTTTTGAGGGTCTCCCTTAATCATAATCTCGCGGTGATATGCTCCATGGTACGGGGCATCACTCCTTAAGGATTTTTATCTATGCCTATTATCACTTTGCCAAATGGCGATCAAAAACAGTTTGATCAAGCCGTATCTGTGATGGAAGTTGCTCAAAGCATCGGTCCGGGTCTTGCCAAAAATACAGTTGCTGGACGTGTGAATGATCGTTTGGTCGATGCCTGCGATTTAATTACCGAAGACGCAACCCTACAAATTATTACGCCTAAAGATGAAGAAGGCGTAGAGATTATCCGTCACTCATGTGCGCACTTGGTGGGGCATGCGGTAAAACAGCTTTTTCCTGAAGCGAAAATGGTGATTGGCCCTGTCATTGAAGAAGGTTTCTACTATGACATCTGGATGCCTCGTCCATTTACGTTAGATGATTTGGCAGCAATCGAAGAGCGTATGAAAAAGCTCATCGACCAAGATTATGATGTTGTGAAAAAAATGACCCCGCGTGATGAAGTAATTGCAGAATTCACAGCGCGTGGCGAAGAATATAAATTACGTTTGATTGCAGACATGCCAAACGAAACCCAAATGGGCTTGTACTATCATCAAGACTATTTGGATATGTGTCGTGGTCCACACGTTCCAAACACTAAATTCTTAAAGTCGTTCAAACTCACCAAAATTTCAGGCGCTTATTGGCGCGGTGATGCGAAAAACGAACAGTTACAACGTATTTATGGTACGGCTTGGGCGGACAAAAAACAGCTCGCAGCGTATATCAAACGTATTGAAGAAGCAGAAAAGCGTGACCACCGTAAAATTGGTAAAGCTTTGGACTTGTTCCATATGCAAGAAGAAGCACCAGGCATGGTGTTCTGGCATCCAAATGGTTGGACGATTTACCAAGTACTTGAGCAATACATGCGTAAAGTACAACAAGACAACGGTTACCTAGAAATTCGTACCCCGCAAGTGGTCGATTTCACGCTATGGGAAAAATCAGGACATGCTGCCAACTACGCAGACAATATGTTTACCACCCATTCTGAAAACCGTAACTATGCAGTAAAACCAATGAACTGCCCATGTCACGTACAAGTCTTTAACCAAGGGCTAAAGTCATATCGTGATTTGCCAATTCGTCTGGCAGAATTTGGTTCATGTCACCGTAACGAGCCATCAGGTTCACTGCACGGCATTATGCGCGTACGTGGCTTTACTCAAGACGATGCCCACATTTTCTGTACCAAAGAACAAATTGGGCCAGAAGTTGCAGACTTCATCAAACTGACTTTAGATGTTTATAAAGATTTCGGTTTTGAAGAGGTGCAAATGAAACTGTCTACACGTCCTGAAAAACGTGTGGGAGATGATGCACTTTGGGATATGGCAGAAAAATCTTTGGCTGATGCCTTGGATGCTGCAGGTCTGGAATGGGAGTTACAACCGGGTGAAGGTGCGTTCTACGGCCCGAAAATTGAATTCTCACTGAAAGACTGCTTAGGTCGTGTGTGGCAATGTGGTACAATTCAGTGTGACTTTAACTTGCCTGAGCGTTTAGAGGCATCTTATGTCACTGAAGACAATGATCGTGATCAGCCTGTAATGTTGCACCGCGCAATTCTTGGCAGCTTTGAACGATTTATTGGTATACTTATTGAGCACTATGCAGGCTTTATGCCACCATGGTTAGCGCCAGTGCAAGCTTGTGTCATGAATATTACAGATTCACAAGCTGCTGCAAGTGAACAGGTCGTCGCAAAACTTAAAGAAAACGGTATTCGTGCTATTTCTGACTTGAGAAATGAGAAAATCGGCTTTAAGATTCGTGAGCGTACATTAGAGCGTATTCCATACTTACTGGTACTTGGGGACCGTGAAGTGGAAGAAGGAACGGTAAACGTCCGTACTCGCTCAGGAACAAATTTGGGTACTATGTCAATTGATGCTTTCATTGACCTAGTGAAAACAGCCGTCGCAGAACGCGGCCGGTATATTGTGGAGTAACAGCGATTAAACAGCCTGACCGTAATCAACAGGGCGGAAAATCTAACCGTCCTGCTTTGAATGATGAAATTCGTGCAAAAGAAGTCCGTCTTGTAGACGAAAATGGTGAGCAAAAAGGTATTGTAAGCTTGGCTGATGCATTACGCGCAGCAGAAAGCGTTGACCTTGACTTGGTGGAAATTGTGGCAAATGCCGAACCACCGGTGTGCAAAATCATGGACTTTAACAAGCATTTGTTTGATCTAAAGCAAAAGCAGAAAGAAGCGAAGAAAAAACAACATCAAGTACAGGTGAAAGAAATCAAGCTCCGCCCTGCGACTGATGTTGGTGATTACAACGTAAAATTACGTGCAATTATCAAATTCCTTGAAGAAGGGAACAAGGTAAAAATCACTTTACGCTTCCGTGGTCGTGAAATGGCTCACCAACAGTTAGGTTTGGCTCAATTGAAAAAAGTTGAAGCAGATGTAATTGAATATGGTGTAGTTGAACAAGCACCAAAAATGGAAGGTCGTCAAATGGGTATGTTGCTTGGTCCTAAAAAGAAAAAGTAATCCCATCCTGAACAAAAGAAGCACTGCACCTTGGCGGTGCTTTTTTTTGCGTGATGAAAGTGAGCATCTATGTTTCATGTTTATGAGATATGCCATTCGATAAAAAAACTCTACGCAGCGACACGCAACAAACGCTTAAAAACATGCTATAACTAAAACCGCAGTAGAAGAATGCTGGTCAAAAAGCAAAAAAAGTAATGAAGGATAAAACATGATTGATCTTTATTATTGGGGCACCCCCAACGGTCATAAAATTAGTATTGCACTTGAAGAAATGGGTTTGGAATATCAAATTTTCCCCATCAATATTTCAGAAGATGATCAATTTCAGCCAGATTTTTTAAAAATTTCGCCCAATAATAAAATTCCTGCAATTGTCGATCAGAACGGTCCGCGTGGTGAGCCAATCTCTGTGTTTGAGTCGGGTGCAATTTTGCAATATCTAGGGCGCAAAACTGGCATGTTTTATCCTACCGATGAACAGGAGCGTGTTGAAGTAGAGCAGTGGCTCATGTGGCAAATGGGTGGTTTTGGTCCAATGTTAGGACAGAATCATCATTTTAGCCGTTATGCACCAGAGAAAATTCCTTATGCGATTGAACGCTATATCAATGAATCCAAGCGTTTGTATGGCGTGTTAAATAAGCAGTTGATGGGGCAAAAGTACGTGGCGGGCGAATATTCAATTGCTGATATGGCTATTTTGCCGTGGGCGTTACGTCATGACTGGCAAAATATTTCGCTGGAAGATTATCCGTATGTACAAGACTATATTACACGGCTGACTGCGCGCCCTGCAGTGCAGAAAGCACTCGCGATTCAAGTTTAAATCTACTTTTATGCTAAGATGCCAGCCACCTGATACCTCACTTTTTCAGGTGGCTTTTTTATTGGATGAGCTATGCAAGAATTTTTTTTAAACTTTACCAAGATTGTTGAGCAAAATGCCAAAGTGTATTGGAGCATTATTTTGGGCATTGTGTCTTGCTTGATCTTATTTGTGATCGAAGCATTTCATGTGCAGAATATGATTGTGGCTTTAAATAGCACAGATCAACAGGTTTTACGTGCTGCGATTGAGCCTGTTACTCAGCGTTATGCATGGGCACGTGCGGCACTTATTTTGCTTAGTATTGTTTGGGCGAACTGGGAATATCGTAAAACCAAGCAGGCTTTAGGGCTTTAAATCGTCTATGCTTTGGACGCTGTTTGGTTTATTTTTATCTGCATGTGGTGCGGCAACTTTATTGCCTTTACAGTCCGAAGCTGTGTTGTTGGGGCTGTTATATGAAGGCAGCTATGCACCCATTTGGCTGATTAGCATTGCCAGTCTAGGCAATATTTTAGGTTCTTGTGTGAACTGGTATTTGGGACTCAAGATCGAACATTATAAAGATAAAAAGTGGTTTCCTGTTTCGGCTACACAATTAGAAAAAGCACAGCACACCTACGCCAAATATGGGTTTTGGTCTTTACTGCTCAGTTGGGTGCCGATTATTGGTGATCCAATTACGCTGATTGCAGGTTTAATGAAAGAACATTTTGCCCGTTTTGTGTTGATGGTGAGTCTAGCCAAAATCGGGCGTTATCTGTTTATTTATTTTGTTTATACATGGGTTTAAGCAAGAAACCCCTATTATCTATAGACACTTATGACTGTTCTTGAGCATCACACGTGTTTAAATCAAAATAAATTTCATCTTTTAATTTTGACTTTTTATACAGCCAAAATTGACGCGGTACATCTACTTGAGCAGCTTTCACTGCAGCTAAAACTTGTTGATCAAGTGCGTATTGTCCCGAACCTTGTGTCAATTTCACACGTTTCACTTCGCCATGCTTATTTACTTTGAATTGAAACTTTAACTTACGTGAGTGATTTTTTAAATCTTCCGCACTTAAGTTTAATTGTGGTTGACTACGATACTTAAATTGAACTTTTTGCTGTTGTTGCTGTGCTAACCATTGTTTAGATTGAAAATCAAACTGGCAATCTTCGTGCTGGTTATCCTGAAATCTTAAATTAAAGCTTTGAAAACCAATGGTCGGTACGGCAGTATCTTCTACATAGGTCGGTTGAATTTCAGCAGTGCGAACCGCTTGTAATAAGGCATCATCTAATTTTTTCAGCCCTGTACTTTCTTGAATAGTGGCTTGACTGATTTTGCCGGTTTCATCTGCATAAATACGCACAATTGCAGCTCGGTTTTGTTGATTTAAATCTTCATTTTTATATTTGGGTTGTGGAAACTTGCGCCATGCTAAGCGTGTGGTGAGATGAGCAGGCAAGGCAGCACTTTTTTGTACTTCGAGTGTGGCTTTTGGTGTCGATTTCTGCTGCGGTGGTTTTGCAAAAAGATGCGTCGCACTGAGTCCAAGCAATAGAGTTATATATAAAGATGTTTTCATCATATTACGGTCTTTTTTATCTCACACAAGACGAGGCGAAGTATTGATGGAATTGTGAATAATCGCAAGGGTAATCCGCAACTTATTGCAAGTTTTTAGGGTGTTGATCTGCACAATTTTTGACAGAGCTTTAGCTTTATTTTGAATTGTAGTGGGTGTTCATAATTCCAGTATTTTTTCCTGAGTTGAATTACGGCAAATGAGTGAGGTAATGATCATTTTTTATTTAGCCAATATGCTTTTGTTTTAAGCAAAGATGCTTTAGAATACTCGCTCCCTTACCTGCAGGTCGTTTTTGCAATGGTGCAGACGTGCCGAACAGGTGTTTAAAGAGGTTGTTATGGCTAAGTTAAAAACTCGCCGTGGTGCAGCTAAACGTTTCAAAGCGACTGCTAACGGTTTCAAGCGTAAACAAGCGTTCAAACGCCACATTTTGACCAAAAAATCTGCTAAACGTATCCGTCAATTGCGCGGCTGTGTAATGGTTCACGTGAGTGACGTTGCTGCTGTTCGTGCTATGTGCCCATACATCTAAGGAGATTATAAATGGCTCGTGTAAAACGTGGTGTACAGGCTCATCGCCGTCATAAAAAAATTCTTGCTCGTGCTAAAGGTTACTATGGTGCTCGTTCACGCGTATATCGCGTAGCGTTCCAAGCGGTAATCAAAGCAGGTCAATACGCTTACCGTGACCGTCGTCAAAAGAAACGTCAATTCCGTGCTTTATGGATTGCGCGTATCAATGCGGGCGCTCGTCAAAATGGTTTATCGTACAGCCGTATGATCGCTGGCTTGAAAAAAGCACAAGTGATTATCGACCGTCGCGTACTTGCTGACATCGCTATGCATGACGCAGTTGCATTTGCTGCTTTAGCTACAAAAGCTAAAGATGCATTAGCTGCATAAGTCTTTATGACTTAAAAGAAAGACCGCATTTGCGGTCTTTTTTTATGCCTGAAATTTAGGGTCTCTGCCAAGTTTCATAACTCAATCTGAGAAATTTTTAGCCACAGCCTGAGCAAAAACAAGCACTGCTTTGTTTGCAGCGGAAGGCGCAGCGAAGGACAAGCATATTTTTTGCTGCTATTGCGTTATGTGCCGGTCATTTAGAATGACTAAATTTCCTGTCCCATGCCTTATATCAGCTAAAAAATATGCGTTGTCGCAAACATAGACGAATTGTCAACAGCCCCTAAGCTTATAAACCAAAATAATAGGCAGCTGCACAAATAACCACAGTCATTAAAATCAGTTTAATCACGGCAGATGTACCCACTTTATGCGTAGCTGCAGGTGTTGGTATTTGTGGTGAAGCGATGTTTTGTACTTGGCTAGGCGTTGATTCAAAAGGATCAGGTGTTTGCACTGGCGTGAGCTGTGCGGTCTGATAATGGTTCGCAACCTTGGTGATAAATTTGGCGTGTAAATCTTCAAGTTTCTGAGAAAAATGACGTAAATTGAGTTGTTCGCTTGGTTCAAGTTCTGTGCCATCGGCATGATAAGGATGCTGGATTTTATTCTGAATGTGTTGATCCAGTGCATCTAAACGATACAGCATCTGATGTGCATAGGCAGCAGGGTAGTCTGCGGGAATTAACGCCAAAGTTGGGTACATGCTTTCAGTTGCGTTTTGAGTAAGATCTACACCGAAATAAGGTTTAGCGCTTTGCTCTGGTTCAACAAACTCTGTAGCACAAGGATTTAAAAATAACTCGGAGCGAATAAAGCGATCAATTTCATCCCAGTTTGGAGAGGCAAAATCTGTATCGAGCTGTCTGGCAAGTTTGTGATTTAATTGATAACGCCACATGACTTCTTGACGTAGCTCGCTCTGTTGGGAAACAGGCGCCATATAATCTTGTTCTGCGGTATACCATTCTGCAAGCTCTTTTCCGAAAATCCAAGCAGATTTGTGCTGTGCCTCGTGACTCACAATAAAGTGTGCAAAAGGCAATAACTCTACATTTGGATTGGGGTTTTTTTCATCATTTAAAATACTTGCCTGATGTAGGCTTAAACGTCGCACACCTTGTTGTTTAAGATGCTCTAACCAGATTTGAAAGTGTTGTGCCAGTAAATGTTGTGACAATAAATCACGAAACTGAATTTGATGCTGGTTAAACACTTGATGCTTGAGCCAATGATTAAAACTTAAATCTTGAGCCAAATATTCATTGCCATAAGTCACAAGGGCAAGTTGCTGTTTCCAAATCTGATCGAGCGCCATAATGTTGAGATCTCGTGGTGATTGGCTTTATCTTATACTTTTTGTATTTCAAGATGCTAATCTAATTTTCATTACATCGAAGCTTCATCAAAGCGACTAAAAACTGTTAGAATACGGGGTTTTTAAATTATTTCTAAATTGTTGCTTTTGAGAGTTACTATGTCACTGGAAGCCCTGACCAATGAAGCGCTCGCTGCAATTGCAGCAGCAGAGGACCTTGCTACACTCGACCAGGTGCGAGTGCAATTTACGGGGAAAAAAAGCCAGCTTGCGGAACAATCCAAAGCACTAGGTAAAATGGACCCTGAACAGCGTAAAGAATTTGGTGCACAAATTCATGCTGTGCGTGAAGCAATCAATGCGGCATTAACTGCGCGTCAAACTGAATTACAACAAGCGGCTTTGGCACAAAAACTGGCGAATGAAACCGTTGATATTACTTTGCCAGGTCGTGGTCAAAGCATCGGCAGTATTCACCCAGTTACGCAGGTACAGGAACGTATTTGCCAATTCTTTACCAAAGCAGGTTTTACCGTGGCAACGGGCCCAGAAGTTGAAGATGACTATCACAACTTTGAAGCGTTGAATATTCCAGGACATCACCCTGCGCGTGCCATGCACGATACTTTCTATTTTGATGTGAATCATTTATTGCGTACCCACACGTCGGGCGTACAAATTCGCACCATGGAAAATCAACAGCCGCCTATTCGTATTGTTTGTCCAGGTCGTGTGTATCGCTGCGACTCAGACCAAACACACTCACCAATGTTCCATCAAATTGAAGGCTTATACGTCGCAGAAAATACCAGTTTTGCAGAACTCAAAGGTTTGTTAATTAACCTGTTAAACGAATTCTTTGAAAAAGACTTAAAAGTACGTTTCCGTCCATCTTATTTCCCATTCACAGAGCCAAGTGCCGAAGTGGATATTATGGATGAACGTGGTCGCTGGTTGGAAGTTTTGGGCTGCGGTATGGTGCATCCAAATGTGTTACGCGCTTCAGGCATTGATCCAGAAAAATATAAAGGTTTTGCCTTCGGTTTAGGGGTAGAGCGTTTTGCGATGTTGCGTTATGGCATCAATGACTTGCGTATGTTCTACCAAAATGATGTGCGTTTCTTGCGCCAGTTTGCTTAAAACTTTTTTAAACAACCTTTCCTAAAATTAGGAGAGGGAAAAGAGATTATTTTTAAATTTTAAAAATCCCCCCTAAATCCCCCTTTGTAAAAGGGGGACTTACGCGAAATAAATAGAAGTGTGGGAATTCCCCTCTTTATTAAAGAGGGGGTAGGGGAGATTCAGGAAATGAATGTATGAAAATTAGCGAAAATTGGCTACGCACGTGGGTTAACCCAGCCATTGACAGCGATACTTTATCGAATCAACTCACGATGCTGGGTCTAGAAGTTGATGATATGTCACCAGCAGCAAAGCCATTTACAGGCGTTGTGGTGGGTGAAGTCTTAACGGTTGAACAGCATCCAGATGCAGATCGTTTACGTGTGACTACGGTAAATATTGGTTCAGGTGAGCCGTTGCAGATTGTGTGTGGTGCGCCAAACGTGCGTGTAGGTATGAAAGCACCTGTGGCAACCATTGGTGCGGTATTGCCAGGCGACTTTAAAATCAAAAAAGGCAAACTGCGTGGTGTGGAATCACAAGGGATGCTCTGTGGCGCATCAGAAATTGACCTTGAAGATAAACTTGATGGTTTATTGGAACTGCCTGCAGATGCACCTGTAGGTGTGAATGTACGTGAATATCTTGATCTAGATGACCATGTCATTGATATCAGTATTACTCCAAACCGTGGTGATTGTTTCAGTATTCGTGGTATTGCCCGTGAAATTGGGGTGATTAACCAATTGCCAGTGAATACACCTGACATTCAGGCAGTAGCGGCAACTATTCAGGATGAAAAAACTGTACAAAGTTTGACGGAAGGCTGCCCACGTTATTTAGGTCGTGTGATTAAAAATGTAAATACCAAAGCCGCTACACCTGAGTGGATGGAGCGCGCGTTGGCACGTTCAGGTATCCGTCAGCACAGTATTTTGGTTGATATTACCAACTATGTCTTGATTGAATTGGGTCAGCCAATGCACGCTTTTGATGGTGCTAAAATTCAAGGTGGCATTCAAGTTCGTCAAGCGACTGCAGCAGAAAAATTGGTGCTGTTAAACGAGCAAGAAGTTGAGCTGCAAGATGATGTGATGGTGATTGCCGATGACGCAAAAGTATTGGCGATGGCGGGCATCATGGGTGGTTTATCTTCTGCGGTAAGTGATGAAACCACAGAAATTTTCCTTGAATCCGCTTTCTTTGCACCATTGCATATCGCAGGTCGTGCACGTCGTTATGGTTTGCATACCGATGCCTCACAGCGTTATGAACGTGGTGTCGATTTTGAATTGCCATTATTGGCGATGAACCGTGCATCACAACTGATTGCAGAATTTGCTGGCGGCGAATTTGGTCCAATTACAGTGGCAGAACAAGCAGCACAATTGCCAACACGTGAAGCAATTGCGTTAAATCAAGCGCAAGTCGATCAGCTCTTGGGTTATCACGTTGATGCTACATTTATTGCCGATGCTTTAACTCGTTTAGGCTGCGAAGTTACTGTTCAAGCTGAAGGTCAGTGGAGCGTTGTACCACCATCACATCGTTTTGATATGGCAATTTACCAAGACTTAATTGAAGAAGTTGCTCGTATTCACGGTTATGACAACATTCAAATCAGTTTGCCTGTGATTGATGTGCAATTAGCAAAATACCAAGATCAGTTTGAAGTTGCGCAATTACGTCAAACCGCAGTGACTTTAGGTTATCAAGAAGCAATTAGTTTTAGCTTTGCCGATGCAAAATTGGAAAAACAATTAAACCCTGCAGTGAATCCGTTGGCATTGGCGAATCCAATTTCAAGCGATTTGGCAGTAATGCGCTCAACGTTGTTATCCAGCTTAATTCCATGCGTTCAGTACAACGTGAATCGTCAACAAAACCGTGTGCGTTTCTTTGAGTTGGGTTTACGTTTTGATTATCAACATGCAGCAAGCATTCATGACTTGAAGCAAATTCCAACTTTGGCATTGATTGCGGTGGGTGCTAAACATGCAGAATCTTGGCATGCTAAAGCTCAGCCTATGGATTTCTTCGATTTTAAAGGCGATATTGAAGAAATTTTAGCTGCAGGTCGTGTGCAGGTAGAGTATGTTCGTTCAGAGCGTACTTGGTTGCATCCTGGACAATCTGCTGAAATTTTGGTAGATGGTCAGTCTATTGGTTACTTTGGTCGTTTACATCCATCTTTAGAAGATGAGCTGGATTTAGGCACGGCTTGGGTAGCAGAACTCGATCAAACAGCAGTTTTGCAAACTTATGTATCTAATTTTACAGAATTATCACGTTTTCCATCGGTTAGACGTGATATTGCGCTTTTAATTAGTGATAAGATAAATGTAAGCGAAATTCAGCAACTTATTGAAAAAACGGGTGGAGCGCTGTTAGACTCAACTTGGTTATTCGATGTGTATACTGGACAAGGTGTTGAACAAGGCAAGCGTTCTTTGGCTTTTGCTCTGTTATGGCAACATCCAACACGTACACTTGAAGATGCTGAAATTAAATCTGGTATGGATAACATTCTGCAAGTGTTGGAAAACACTTACCAAGCGACATTGAGGGCTTCATGACAGCATTAACAAAAGCAGAAATGGCTGATCATTTAAGTGAGCTCACGAGTTTAAACCGCCGTGAAGCGAAACAAATGGTCGAGTTATTTTTTGATGAGATCAGCCAAGCACTGATCTCTGGCGAGCAAGTTAAACTTTCAGGGTTTGGGAACTTCGAGTTACGTGATAAACGTCAACGACCTGGTCGCAACCCGAAAACAGGCGAAGAAATTCCAATTTCAGCCCGCCGTGTAGTCACATTCCGCGCAGGGCAGAAATTCCGCCAGCGTGTGGGAAATGAGCAGATCGATTGATCTGCTTTTTTTTATGCTTTTTATAAGAGATTTTAGAAAGACGCTGTGATTTAGCAAGACATAGTGATTGATCTTGCAATTGAGAGACTTGAATCAAACTATGGATATGAATGAAAACACTGTAGAGCTGAACAAGACGCTACCTAAGAATTGAGCGTGGAGATGAGAAACCAAAAGGTTATATCGAAATAAATGCCGAATGGGGTTAAGTGTTTTGGTTAAATGCTTTTATATGCTGAATCATCTACTTGAAAAAGATGGATTGAGCGATTTGGAGATATTGTGCTGAGTAAAATAAATTTTAGACAAAATATTCAGAAATAAAAAAGAGAGCCATCGGCTCTCTTTTTGTACTGCATAATCGTATCGATTATTGAGCAGCAGCTTCAGAAGCAGCAGCAGCAGCGTCTACAGCAGCATCAGCAGCGTCAGTTGCAGCAGCAGCAGCAGTGTCAGCAGCATCTACAGCAGCTTCAGCGCCAGAAGCAACTTCTACAGCAGCAGCGTCAGCAGCAGCTTCAGCTTCAGATGCAGCTACAACAGCTTCAGATGCAGCAGCGTTAGCGTCAGCAGCAGCTTCTTCAGTTTTTTTAGCACAACCAACGAAAGCTAAAGTAGTAGCAACTGCAGCAGCAATAGCGATTTTTTTGAATAACATGGCATCACTCTCTAAAATATGAGATTAAAAAAAACCGACGTTAGTCTGTTGTATGCTTTTATTATTCCTAAATTTTGTTAGGCACTAACAACGCAGGCGCAGTCTAACTGGTCTGCGAATATGCTATCACTGCGCTTTTTGAATTGCTACTAGGTTGATTGAAAAAAAGGCAAAAAAACGCGAAAAATACGTGCTTTTTTAACAGAAAATAACAATTAATTTGGCATTTTAGATTGGAGAGTTGCACGGTAACTGGCTAAAAACTAAAAGGTTTTTACTAAATATTTTTTTATAATCATTTACTTAAAAATAAGTTTACATATACCGCGTGCAATTGTGTCTTTATGTAAATTTTGTCAACCAAATAAAAAAGCCATCGTTTTAAGATGACTTTTTTAGGTGTTCTAATATTTATAGCCGTTTAATTGGCTGCTTTACGTTTCATTTGATCAAAGAAGTCGTCATTAGTTTTGGTTTCTTTCATGCGATCAAGCAAGAATTCCATTGCTGCCAATTCATCTTGAGTGTGTAACAATTTACGCAAAATCCAAACTTTACGCAAATTATCTTCACTCATTAAGCGCTCTTCACGACGTGTACCTGATTTTTTGATGTTCATGGCAGGGAAAACACGTTTTTCTGCAATACGACGGTCTAAGGTAATCTCTTGGTTGCCTGTACCTTTAAACTCTTCGTAAATCACTTCATCCATTTTACTGCCAGTTTCAATCAGTGCAGTTGAAATAATGGTTAGAGAACCACCTTCTTCAATATTACGTGCAGCACCAAAGAAGCGTTTTGGACGTTCTAAAGCGTGCGCATCAACACCACCTGTTAAAACCTTGCCTGAAGAAGGTACGACAGTGTTGTAGGCGCGTGCCAAACGGGTAATCGAATCCAGTAAAATCACCACGTCTTTTTTATGTTCAACTAAACGCTTGGCTTTTTCAATGACCATTTCTGCAACTTGAACGTGACGAGCAGGTGACTCATCAAATGTTGATGCAATCACTTCACCGCGCACGGTGCGTTCCATTTCAGTCACTTCTTCAGGGCGTTCATCAATGAGAAGTACAATCAAGAACACTTCTGGGTTGTTACGAACAATCGACTGAGCGATGTTTTGTAGCAACATGGTTTTACCCGCTTTAGGCGGAGCCACAATAATTGAACGCTGACCTTTACCAATTGGCGCAACCAAATCTACCACACGTGCAGTTAAGTCTTCAGTTGTTCCATTACCTAACTCCATCACCAACTGTTCTGTTGGGAAAAGCGGGGTTAAGTTTTCAAATAAGATTTTATTACGTGAATTTTCAGGGGTGTCATAGTTAATTTGATTGACTTTGAGCAAAGCAAAATAACGTTCGCCTTCTTTTGGTGGACGAATCGTACCTGTAATGGTGTCACCCGTGCGCAGGTTAAAGCGACGAATTTGCGAAGGGCTGACATAAATATCATCTGGGCCAGCAAGGTATGAACCTGCAGCTGAGCGTAAGAAACCAAAACCATCAGAGAGAATTTCTAGAACGCCATCACCAAAAATCTCTTCACCATTCATGGCATGGCGCTTTAAGATGGCAAAAATAATGTCTTGCTTGCGGTTACGCGCCATTCCTTCAAGGCCCATAAACTCGGCAATCTTGATGAGTTCGCCAATCGGTTTTTTCTTGAGTTCGGTTAAATTCATAGAGGTTCTGATAGAATTAAAATTCTGGGGTACAGGTTAGAGAGGGAGCAACATTTAGCCGCATTCATACAATAAAATGAAAGCAATTGTATTTGCACAATAACGATTCAGAGCACTGATTCATTGTTTGATTGAAAAATGTGAAAAACAATTTCTGTTGCCGAGCGGCATTTTTGTGTTGTGTCTTTTCAGAAAGAGGATGAAAGATCCTGCGTTTCCTGAGCATGCAATATAAGAGAGAAACGTCTACTTGTCAATTTGTAGGCAAAAAAAATACGCCAATGCGTGGCGTATTTTTTTTCATCATCTCTATAAATAGACGATGGATCAATCGACTTAGATATTTTCGTCAATAAACG
Organism: Acinetobacter sp. YH01007; assembly: GCF_013420425.1. Classification (NCBI taxonomy): domain Bacteria; kingdom Pseudomonadati; phylum Pseudomonadota; class Gammaproteobacteria; order Moraxellales; family Moraxellaceae; genus Acinetobacter; species Acinetobacter sp. YH01007. The sequence goes on from NZ_VOYC01000007.1 coordinate 124,407, forward strand.
CAGTCAATTTAGATTTAGGTGCTGCACCGACTTGCTGTGCAACCACTTCACCATTTTTGAACATCAATAATGCTGGAATATTACGGATGTTGTAGTTCACTGCAGTTTGTTCGCAAGAGGTTACATCAACTTTTACAATTTTAACTTTGCCTTGGTATTCGTCTGCAAGTACTTCAAGTACAGGTGCAATTGCTTTACATGGCGCACACCAGCCAGCCCAGAAGTCAACCAATACAGGAGTATCCGATTGAAGAACATCTGCTTCGAAGTTTGCATCAGTGGTGTTTACGATGTTGCCAGACATGGATTACGCTCCAAATAATTTTTAAGATAGCTTTAGTTAGTATTACATAGCCATCTTGAACAAAGTAGGGGAATCTGTGGATTTTCCATTCAAAATACAAGTTTGTCCAATTGATCGTGACGATAACGCTAAACGAAAATGCGAATTCTGTAACACAATTGTCATATATGCGGAAAATTTAAATAGTCGTCAAATTGTGCTGATAAATGGCTTTTAAATTAGGTGTATGTGAATTACTCTAGGCACAATTCTGTCTAGGTTTGTTTGAAGAATGTCTGATTTTTTAATTGATGAAGAGTTACTCGCAGCCATCGATATGGGGTCGAATAGTTTCCACTTGGCAATTGCACGGGTGGATCATGGTGAAGTAAAAAAAGTGGCATCAATGTCAGAAAAAGTACAGTTGGCCGCAGGTTTAGATGAAAATAAGAATTTGACCGAAGCTGCTCAACAACGTGGTTTGGCATGTTTGGCGCGTTTTGTAGGACGTTTAACTGCGGTGCAGTCAAATCGTTTGCGTATTGTGGCAACCAACGCATTGCGTCAGGCCAAAAATGGACATGAATTTATTCAAAAAGCCGCAGAAATTTTGCCTAAACCTATTGAAATTATTGCAGGGCGTGAAGAAGCCCGTTTAATTTATTTAGGCGTATCGCACACGATGGCAAATAGTGGTCGTCGTTTGGTAATTGACATTGGCGGTGGTTCGACAGAGTTGATTATTGGCGAAGAATTTGAGCCAATTCATACCGAATCTTTACAAATGGGCTGTGTGGCCTATACCAAAGCCTATTTTGCCGATGGTGAAATTAGCAAGAGCAGTTTTGAAAAAGCAGTGGTTGCAGCGCGTAAAGAACTGTATTCGATTGCCAATACTTATAAAGAAGCAGGTTGGGATACCGTTGCAGGTTCGAGCGGTACCATTAAAGCCTGTCGTCAAATTACGGTAAATATGGGCTGGAGCAATGAGCAGGAAAATCTGACTCGTGAAGGTTTAGAAAAACTCAAAGACCGTTTGCTCAAGTTTAAACACGTATCAGAAATGGAATTTGATGGTCTAAAAGAAGACCGTCGAGCAGTTTTGCCAGCAGGTTTGGCAATTTTATATGCGGTATTTGATGTATTAGATATCGATAAACTGGTGTATTCCGATGGGGCTTTGCGTGAAGGCGTAATGTATGACTTGTTGGGACGTTTCCAGCATGAAGACATTCGTGATCGCAGTGTACAGGCCTTGATGGGGCGTTATAACTCAGACCCGAAACAGGCTGGACGTGTGGTGAAAACTGCGCAACATTTATTTGACAGCGTGGCAGAATCATTAAAATTAAATAACGAAGATAGTGACTTATTGCGTCGTGCTGCGTACCTACATGAAATTGGTTTAGCCATCAGTCACAGCAGTTATCATCGTCACGGTGCATATTTATTGCAACATTCGGACATTCCCGGTTTCTCACAAATTGACCAAAACTATCTCTCGCATTTGGTCGGCAACCATCGTCGAAAGTTGCGCCAAGACGCGAAAACAGAAGCACTGAAAGCGGGTGGCAATAAAATTGTTTACTTAAGTTTGTTGCTTCGCCTTGCAGTTTTGGTCAACGCAAGTCGTAGCGATGCGATGCTTCCTGCCATTGAATTAAGCATCCGCAATGCGCAACAATGGCAGCTCAGCGTGTCGGGTGATGCCAAACAATGGCCATTGCTTGTCGCTGAATTGCACGATGAACAAGTGCAATTCAAGAATTGGGACATTGAATTGAATATTCAGTCGGAACAATTTGTCGATTAAGATTTGGTTAATTTAGGGATAACAGTCGACTTATGAAAAAAGCTGCTCAATCTAAAGCATGGAAAACCGTGCAAATTGCACGTCATCCTGAACGTCCGCAATTTCTAGACTATGTGGGTGAAATTTTCACTGAATTTGATGCCTTACATGGCGATCGTTTATTTGGTGATGATGGTGCAATGATCGGTGGATTGGCACGCTTTGATGGTCAGCCTGTCATGGTGATAGGTCAACATCGTGGTCGCAGTACCCGCGAAAAATTACAACACAACTTCGGGATGTGTAATCCAGAAGGCTACCGTAAGGCACAGCGTCTTATGGATATGGCAGAGCGTTTTAATCTGCCAGTTTTCACTTTTGTTGATACCATGGGTGCATACCCAGGTGTAGGTGCAGAGGAACGTGGTCAGGCAGAAGCGATTGCGACCAGCTTGGCACAACTGTCGAACTTAAAAGTACCTGTAATTGCTACAGTATTGGGCGAAGGTGGTTCAGGCGGTGCGTTGGGTATTGGTGTGGCTGACCGTGTGGTGATGTTGTCACACAGTATTTACTCTGTTATTTCACCAGAAGGCTGTGCGTCTATTCTGTGGAAAACTGCAGAAAAAGCCGAACAAGCCAGTGAAGCATTGGCATTGACTGCAGAAAAACTGCAAAAGATTGGTATTGTAGAATATGTGGTTGATGAAGGTGAGGGTGCGCATTTAAACCCTGAACAAGTCATGCACAGTCTGAAAAATGTGTTAAAAGAAGCTTTGGATGAATTGCAAGCGATGGATGCAACACAACGATGCGAAGAACGTTACCAGCGTTTAATGAAGTTTGGCAGCGACAATTTAGGTCTAGCGTCTTAAGTCAATTACAGGCTTTTCCTGCACAGACAAAATTTTTAATCGGATGTAGTGGCGGTATGGATTCCATGCTGCTACTGCATCTTTTGTCATTTTTGTGTCCTGAAAAAGTACGCGCGATTTACATTGATCACCAATTGCAAAGTCCAAGCGCAGCGTGGGGCACATTGGTGCAAGCCACCTGCCAAAATTTAAATGTGCCGTGTGTGCTGCAAAAAGTCAGTGTGTCTGAGGGTAATTTAGAAAATCAGGCACGTCAGGCGCGTTATCAGGCCTATATGCAGCACTTAGATAGCAACGAAGTTCTAGTATTGGCGCATCATCAGCAAGATCAGGCAGAAACCGTATTGCTGCGTTTGTTTTCAGGCGCAGGTGTGCAAGGACTTGCTGCCATGCAAGCTGTCGATGTGCGTGATGACATCAGTATTTGGCGTCCGTTATTGGATATTTCGCGTGAGCAGATTTGCCAATGGAGTGCTGAATTAAAGCTCGATTATGTGCAAGACCCAAGCAATCAGGATGTGCATTATGACCGAGCTTGGGCAAGAGAAATATTGTGGCCTGTCGTGCAACAGCGTTTTCCTAAAATGCAGCAAGCTGTGACGCGTACTGCAAACTTGATGCAAGATACTGAAAACATTTTGGCAGAAGTTTTGGCGCAGGATTTAGCTGCATGTGGCACAGACTCGCAGTTGAATTTAATTCAGCTACAACAATTGTCTTTGTCACGGCAACGTCAGCTATTATCGGCATGGATGAAAGGACAGGCACAATATCGCCCAAGTTTTGATATGGTCGAACGCTTGCAACGTGAGGTGATTCAAGCCAAAGCCGATGCACAAGCGGCATTACATTGTCAGGATTATTATTATCTGCGTTATCAGCAACAATTATTTCGTTTGCCGAAAGCGGAGTATTTAGCTGCAGAACATTTTGAGGCAGAAGAACAAGTGTTATGTTTGCAGGCAGATCAGACTTTTCAAGTGTGGTCTGGCTGTTATCAACTGCAACAAGCCAAAGTCGGTTTATCTGCAACTTTGCTGAATCGTCCGTTAACTTTACGGCCACGTTTGGGTGGTGAAAAAATTCATTTGTATGGTCGGGTGGGCACATGGCCACTGAAAAAAGCCATTCAGGAAGCACAAATTTTTCCGTGGACGCGTCATACAATTCAAATATTAAGCCTAGATAATGTTATGCTAGGCGTTTTTAGCCCCAAAGGCTTTTGGCTTGCACAGTCGGACTATTGTGTCGCAGATGGATGGCAACCGAATTTAGTCTCTTAACGACAAAGAACTCAACGAAGAGCGTGAATCATGAGTGCAGTATTGAATTGTAATATTAGTTTCATTGGCGGTGGCAACATGGCGCAAGCCTTGATTGGTGGTTTGATTGCCAGAGGTTTGCCGCCAACCCGTATTACAGTTTCAGACCCTGTAGAACAAGTGCGTGAATTATTAAAAGAAAAAGATGTGCATGTCACTGAGGATAATTTGGCCGCGATTGCAGATGCAGATATTGTGGTATTTGCAGTCAAACCACAGGTTTTGGCACAAGTATTGCGTCCATTGCACGGTCAGTTTGAAGATAAGCTGGTGATTTCGATTGTTGCGGGCGCAGAAATTGCCACGATTTCTGAGTTATTACGTACAGAACGTGTAGTGCGGGTAATGCCAAATACGCCTGCTTTGGTGCAAACAGGTGCACATGGTTTGTATGCAACCGAACAGGTCAATAGCACTGACCGTGAATTGGCAAGTCAGGTTTTGGCAGCGACAGGTTTAACTATTTGGGTAAACTCTGAGGCGCAAATTGATGCTGTGACTGCAGTATCTGGTTCAGGGCCAGCATATTTCTTCTATTTGATGGAAAGTATGATTCGTGCAGGCAAGAACTTAGGTTTAGATGAAAAAGTGGCGACAGCACTGACGTTACAAACTGCTTTGGGTGCAGCACAAATGGCAATTACCAGCTCGAATACACCTGCAGAATTACGCAAAAATGTAACTTCACCAAATGGCACGACCCAAGCGGCAATTGAAGTGTTTGATCATGCGCAAATTTCACAAAATATTCAGGCGGCATTGGCTGCTGCTAAAACGCGTAGTCAAGAATTAGCGCAAGAGTTGAGTGATAGTATTTAATTATTGAAAAACAATGAATTTAAATTTTAGGAAAGTTTAAGTATGGGTGCAAATTCTGCGCTAATTTTTGGCATTATCATTAACGTAGCGATTTTGCTCGTATTCTTCCGTTTCTTAATGCAATTGGCAGCGGTGAGTCCTTATAACCCTGTGGTGCTTTCAACCATTAAAGCCACCAAAATTGTAGATGTATTTGGACGTATTTTTCCAACGGTTGGCAAAGGTCGAGTTAACTCTGCAGCCTTGGCTTTGTTGGTGGTGTTGTATCTACTCAAAATTTTTGGTGTTATGTATCTCAATGGTGCGATGCCGAATAGTCCAATTCACTTACTGATTCTGACTTTTGTGACCATGATTCAGGATTTAATCCGTTTCTGTCGTTATTTGATTTTTGCCACCATTATTTTGAGTTGGGTGGTGATGTTTACTCAATCTCGTGGCCCGTATATTGAGGTGATTCAAGAGTTGGCAGAGCCGTTATTAGCACCATTTCGTCGTTTATTGCCGAACATGGGCATGATTGATTTGTCGCCAATTATTGCATTTTTGGCTTTATATATCGCTGAAATTATTATGAATCAGGTAGCGATTGTATTGCTGACTGGCTTATAAGTCGCATTATCCTAAAACATTAAAAAGGACTCAAATCGAGTCCTTTTTTTGTAGTTTAAGTTTGGGCTGACGACCTTAATGAGTCTTCAGAAATACAAATAACCTGCATCCTGACCTCCTTCTAGGCGAAGGAAGGTGCTGAAAAAAGAGAGCGCAACGACTTTAGTGCGCTTCATCCCAGTTATTGCCTTTTCCGACTTCCACCACCAATGGTACAGAAATTTCCACCACAGATTGCATGACTTCTGCCAACTTCGGCGCGAGCTCATCTGCCGCATCTGCATCGACTTCAAATACCAATTCATCGTGTACTTGCAGCAACATTTTGGCTTGCGCTTGCGGTAACATTTTGTCGACTTCAATCATCGCCATTTTAATAATATCAGCTGCAGAGCCTTGTAATGGCGCGTTAATTGCCGCACGTTCTGCCGCTTTACGTACCATCATATTACGTGCAGCAATATCTGGCGTATAGAGGCGACGACCTAAAATAGTTTCTACAAAACCTTGTTCTAGCGCGACTTGGCGGGTACGTTGCATATATTCATAAATGCCCGGATAACGCTGGAAGTATTGCTTGATGTAGTTTTGTGATTCTTCACGGGTAAACCCAAGCTGACGAATTAAGCCAAATTCCGACATGCCGTAGAGCAGACCGAAGTTTACAGCTTTGGCCTGACGACGCTGATCTGAGGTTACGTCTTCTAAGGCAATACCCAAGACTTCTGCCGCAGTACGGCGGTGCACGTCTTGTCCATGGTTAAAGGCATCGAGTAGGGCATCATCTTGTGAAAAATGTGCCATTAAACGCAATTCGATTTGCGAGTAGTCGGCTGCCAACAACACGCGACCTTCAGGTGCGACAAAGGCTTTACGAATTTGACGACCAATTTCGGTACGAATTGGAATGTTTTGTAAGTTTGGATCAGTAGAAGATAAACGCCCTGTTGCAGTCAAAGCTTGGTGATAACTGGTATGCACTCGATGCGTATCGTTGTTGGCTTGTTTCAGTAAGCCATCGGTATAGGTGCTTTTGAGTTTAGATAAACCACGGTAGTCTAAAATTAAACTACTGATCGGATGCTCAATTTTTTCCAAAACACTTTCACTGGTACTGTATTGACCTGTTGCGGTTTTCTTGCCGCCTTTGAGTCCGAGTTTATCAAACAGGATTTCGCCCACTTGTTTCGGTGAGCTGACATTAAAGTTTTCACCTGCCAATTCTACAATTTGGTTTTCCAAATCTTGCATGGTTTGGGAAAAATCGACACCCAATTGATCTAAAAATTTCAGATCAAGCTGAATGCCATTTTCTTCCATACTGGTCAGCACACGCGCCACAGGCATTTCGATGTTGTGCAAAATATTGACCAATTCAGGATGCTTTTGTAGCTTCGCAGACAGCACTTCATATAAACGATACGTAACATGCGCATCTTCTGCAGCGTAGTGCGCAGCCGTTTCAATTTCAATTTGATTGAAAGTTTTTTGCTTGACGCCTTTGCCTGCAATTTGCTCATAAGATGTGGTCAGGTGGCTTAAATATAAGCGTGCCACATCATCCATGCCGTGACGGGTTGCGACAGAGTTAAGCACATAAGATGCCAACATGGTATCGAAATACCAACCTTGTAAATGAATACCGTGATTTTCAAGCACATGCGCATCATATTTTAAATGATGCCCAATTTTATCCACCGCATTATTTTCTAAAATAGGTTTGATTTGTGCCAAAACCTGATCACGGTTGAGCTGCTGTGGTGCGCCCTCATAATCATGCGCCAAAGGTACGTAATAGGCATCTTTGGCATCGAACGCGATAGAAAAACCAACAATTTCTGCAACGCGATAATCCAGACTGGTGGTTTCTGTATCAAAGGCAAAACGCTGTGCAGTTTGCAAGCGTTGCAGCAAAGCATCCCAATGCGCCTGATCTAAAATGGTGTGGTATGTTGCTGCACCGAGTTGATCATCAACACTGCTTTGCGTGGCTTGATCTTCAGTTTCAATTTCATTGGCTGTCGGTGCGGCGACTGTTTTTGCAGCTTGTTTATAATTGCTGTTATTTGGATTATTTGGATGATCGAGCGATTGTAATTGATTACGGAATTCTAGCTCGGTATATAAATTGCGTAAGGCTTCAACATTAGGGTCTTGTAGTTTTAGATCGGCATAACCAAAGTTCAGATCAAGGTCACAAACAATGCTGGCGAGTTGATGATCTAGCGCGATGCCATCGGCATTGTCTTTAATATTTTGTCCGACTTTGCCTTTAATATGATCGACATTTTCTAAAATCGCACCAATCGAGCCATATTCGGTTAGCAGTTTTGCAGCAGTTTTGGCACCAATACCAGGCACGCCCATAATACCATCGGAAGCATCGCCCATGAGGGTGAGGTAATCAATAATTTGATGTGGCCAGACCCCAAACTTATCGAACACAGCCTGAATATCCATTGGCTTTTCTTTGAAGCTGTCTTCAAGGGTAACTTTTTCAGTCACCAACTGCGCCATGTCTTTATCGCCCGTAGAAATCAGTACTTGCTGTCCTTCGGCTTCGGCACGTTTGGCTAAAGTTCCAATAATATCATCGGCTTCTGCGCCTGGTAGCATGTAAAGTGGAATACCCAAAGCACGAATTAAAGCATGTAAGTATGGAATTTGCTGAGAAAGTTCCTCAGGCATACTTGGGCGGTCACCTTTATAAATTGGCGATAGTTCGTGACGGAAAGTCGGCTCAGGCGTATCAAAAATTACCGCCATGTGAGTAGGCTGAGTACGACGCATCAACTTTTGAATCGCAGAGATCGCGCCACGAATAGCATTGGTATGTAAACCAGTTGACGTGGTTAATGGTGGTAGTGCGTGAAAGGCACGAAATAGAAAATATGAGCCATCGACCAAGACAAATGGTGGCATGGATTGATTCCTTCTGCAAATAAGCAGTTTATTGTACGTGATTTTTGCAGTTGTCGCAGAAACTGATTTTTAAGGCAAGTGTTGCAGACGCACAGTTACCGAATTGCTGATGAATCCTGATTCAGAATCGTGCTGTCTGTTGTATGATCGGAGCCATGACAATATCAATAAAATGAAGAGCAATGCAGACAGGGCAGAATGAAATTCGAATCATTTGGTTCATGCTATTAATCATAATTTCAATTGGCGCATGGTGGCTCGGTGTGCCGATGCTGAGTTATATCTGTGCAGTTGCTGCGGTGGTCAGCGTGATGTTTTTTGTGGGACGAGTGCAGAACTCACTGGAACAGGTTGTGGATGCACAGTCACAAGTACAACGCCAAAGCTCTAAAACTCCTTTATATATCGCCGCTTTTATTGCTTTTTTAGGAATATTGCTGGATTGGTATTTACTGACATCTATTGCTTTAAGTGCATGGATTTTTATGTTGTTGCGATGGTTGCAGCGTTTGGAGCAAGGACTGTATCAATTACAGCAATTACAAAGTGCCGCTAAGCTTCAGGCGCATGCTCAAAAGAGCTATCCTCAAAAGACCAATGCTCAAGAGAAAAAGGTTCAAACGCAATTCGCAGAGCATATTTTAGCCAATACATCTGAAGTTGATGCAAGTCTTTCATCAGTTAAGGCAAATGTGGATGATGGTGTTATATCAACCGCTTCTCAACCTGAAACCATCGCTATTCAATCTGATTCCACATTATCGAGCGAGCCGAATTCTGTTCGGGAACAAGCAGCTCAAGTTTCTTATCCATATCAAGACCAAGAGTATCTACATCAAGAATATTCAGCTCCAGATTTAGCCAAATCCTCAAGGTCTGTTGCACCTTTTGCAACTCAGTCGCGCTCATCAAGTAACAGTTTATTGCAACAAGCTCAATCATGGCTGATACATGGTAATCCTGTATTAAAAGCAGCAATTGTAGTGTTACTCATAGGCGTGGTATTACTGCTACGTTTTGCTACTGAACATTGGCAATTTAGTTTGGCAGTGAAACTTTTGTTCGTTGCTGGCGTGAGTGCAGCAGTGACAGTATTCGGTTATCTGTTACGCAACAAAAATCGCAGCTTTGCTTTGGGTGTGCAAGGTTTGGGGTTGGCTGGGCTGTGTCTGACCTTATTTTTTGCCTATTACAATTTGGTCATTCCAAATTTAGCTATCGCCAGTCTGTGTTTTATTGTGGTGATGTTGCTCACGCTCTGGCTGAGTTTAAAACAACAATCAGTCGAACTTGCCCTCATGGCAATGCTGATTGCGTATTTCGCACCGTTTACTTTACCTGTTCGTAATGCAACAGCCATTGAATTTATTGCCTATTATTTGCTGATTAATATTTCGGTTGCCATTTTAAGTAGTTTACGTCCGTGGAAATATTTAAATCAAATTGCGTTTTTAATGACGGTTGTGGTGGGTGGCAGCTATGCCTTTTATCATGGTTATATCTTTGAACGGCAGGTGCTAACGCTTTTAGTTTTGGCGCATGCGGCTATTTTTATTTGGTTGGGTTTTCGCTTTAGTCAGCTTTTGGCACAGGAAGATGTCGCCACGTTTCAGCTGAAACCTATTTTAGACCTTGCCTTGATTTTTGGCGCACCCATTGTCGGTTATGCCTGTTTATATCTGATGTATTTTGAAGAAACAGCAGAGCAGGCAGCCTTTAGTTTGTTATTTGCGGTGGTTTTTGCAGGTTTGTATTGGCTGACCAAACAGCATCGGCAGACACAATTTATTGCACAAAGTTATTTCAGTTTGATGCTGATTTTTAGTGTGTTGATTCCACCTATTTTACTGCCTGAACAATGGAGTGTCATTGGTTGGGCATTACAAGGCGTGGCTGTGTTTATTTTTGCCTTTATTCAATATTCTAAAATTAGCCGTTATTTGGCACTAGGTTTGTTTGCCGTAGCGGGCTTATCTGGGCTGTATTATTTAGTAGAGTTGCCTTATTTCGAGCGCAGTATTTATTGGGTACTGAGCCTAAGTTATGCCACGGTTGTGGTGTTTTCCAACAGCCGTGCAGCTTTCAGACAACAACTGAGCACAGCAACCACGAGCGTACTGTGTTTAATGATGTTGTCTGCAACCAGTTTATGGCTATGGTTAGGTTTAGATTACTTTGATGGAGAACTTGCAACCGTACAGACGCTTTTGGCGGTGGTGGTCATTTATTTACTTATCAACGAAGTACTACTTTCTCGTCAAGCGACATGGTCATGGCTATTGCCCAAATGGTTAGGTCTAACGCCAGTTTCGCTCACTGCAGCAGGTTTATTATTCAGCCGTAGCTATGATGGAGCGGTGCATTGGGTTTCGGGTACTGAACGTCTGCTATTTGCCTTGTTTGCAGGCGTGCTCAGTGTGTTGTGGTTGCGTCCTTTATGGACTGTCCGCAGCGACAAAGAATGGCTGAGTTTAGGACTGTTACCCATTTTGGCGATGGCGAGTTTAACGCTGTTACCACAGCATCCGTATAGCAGCGTGGTGATTTTACCATTGCTCTTTGCGGCGTGGTGTTGGTGGCAACAACCGGATTCAGATTGGCGCAAATTTTGGTATGCGCGTAGCAATTTAATCTTCATGTTGATGTGGATGCTATGTTCACAACTGTTGACTGAACACGCATTTTACGGCTATGTACTGCCTATTTTGAATCCATTTGATTTGGTCAGTATAGCCATGTTGGTGGCTATTTTGTGGATGTTGAATCTGCAACGCAAAACCCATTTAGACCAAGGCTTGGCAGCGGTAATTATGGTCTTGAGTTTACTGTGGCTAAGTAGTTATGTGCTATTACGTGCCTTACATCTGTATTTGGGAACGCCAATCAACCAAATTGCTGTTTGGCAAGATGCCACTGTGCAGCTCAGTTTGACCTTGCTTTGGGTGAGTTTGGCTTGTATCGCCATGTGGATTGCCAGTCTGAAACAATTACGTGCCTTGTGGATTTTAGGCAGCAGTATTTTGGTGATTGTGATCTTAAAATTGGTGCTTTTAGATTTATCTAATATTGGAACTTTAATGCGCGTGCTGTCATTCTTTGCTGCAGGTTTAGGTATGCTACTGATTGCATATATCGCCCCAATTCCTGAACCAGATCTCGCAAAAAACAACACTTCGCCGTCTTCCAAAGCTTGAGCAGATCCTCAAGTTTAGTTAGAGGCAAAGTGTCGAAGACTGAAACGATTACTTTAAGTCAGGTTCTCGTTTCAGTGCTTGGGCATTGGCATATTGATCAAGTTCTTCATTATTTAAAGGGCGCGATAAAGGATGATCAACAAAACCCATTTTGGGTACAGGAATTTCGATTTGGTTGTCTAGGAAACCATTACGGATACGTTCCTGCATTTCATCACGTACCTTTAAAAAGTTTTCTTGCTGACACCACACCGCAAACAACAATTCAATTGAAGATTCACGGAAAGCTGTAACTGTCACCGCGGGTTTAGGGTCAGACAGCACGAGCGGATATTGATTGGCGACACTGAGCAACACTTCACGCACTTTAATAATATCTTCGTGAAAATTAATCGCGAGGGTAATGGGCACACGTCGGATTGGAAACTTGGACAAGTTATGCACGGGTGCACGAATCAATTGTTCATTGGGTAAACGCACATAAATATTGTCTTGGGTCAGCAATTTAACTGAAAGTAAGTCAATTGAGATCACTTCACCTTCAATGGTGTGTCCGCGAATCAGGGTGATTTGAATGGTATCGCCCACTTCAAAAGAACCTTCGCCAATCAGGAACATACCACTAATTAAATTGGATGCCGAGGTTTGTGAGGCAAAACCCAAAGCCACGGTTAAAATACCCGCTGCACCTAAAAACACGCTGAGTTTAAAGCCTGCTTCTTTCAGGCTCGCCATCACAAACAGCAGGAAAATAAAGTAAAAAATCCCGCGTCGCCAAACTAAGCGTTGATGCGCATTAAAACGTGCACCAATAGTGCGTACAAAAGTATTGGAAACAAAACGTGCAATTAAGAAACCAATCAAAGACAATACAATTGCGACCAAAATTTCGGTCAGACGATCTGTATTGATACTGGTAAAAATTCCTTTGAGGCTGTTGGTGATTTCTTTGGAAATATTGGAATCTGCCATAACATCCTCTTAGAAAAATGAATCAAACATATTAAATAAAGCACCTGCCGTTTCACGCGGTGGTTGCAAATAGGTCACTTCACCTGCATGTGGCGGGGTGCGATTTTCAATCCGAATTCGTGGCGGGCGGTCTAAACCTTCATGCATCACTTTAATTTGTGAAGTCCATAAACGACCTGTACTTTCGCTGAAAAATAAAGGCAGCGCAGGCACAGGCACATTCATTCGGTCAAAACGCAATTGTTGATTGCTGGTGTTGTGAAATTCAATCGGCGTGACGGCACGAAATGCACGTGGTTTTAATTGATGTAATTCGGTACGGCCATCGACTGCTGTGGCATAGCAAATTTCACCTGTACGATGATTGGGGCCAAACCAAGTATCTTTCGGGCGAATAATCGGCAAATCAAAAATGGGTTCACGTTGACCATCGACAAAGGCAGACATCCACAACGGTGTGCTGATATACAAGGTGCCGCGTTGCCCCGCAGGAATATAAATTGGATCGACAGGTTTAATCACCACTGAACGGTCTGCCAAACGAGGCATGAGCTGTAATTTACTTTGTGTAGATTTGAACATATAGCGTTCAATTTTCACAGGTTGTGGAAAGGCAAATTCAGGATCATCAATGTTATGCCATTGCTGTTCATAATCGTATTGAACCTGCGGGCGATAATATTCCAAACGCCATTCTTGCATACCACGGGTCAAACGTACTAAGAGTGAGCCAAATTGCCACGTTTTAGGACGATTGAGCTCAAACTCATAGTCACCCCACCATTTTAATTTAGCCGAATCAGTTTCTGAAATCTCATGATTTTGTGACAATGGCCTATCCCTTTCTTGATAAATCAGCGAAAACAGACTTCACGCTGTCATACGCTTAGAGTACACTCAAATTAAATTTTTTCATCATTATTATAATCGCTGATGCAAGTACTGAAACAATTACAAATACCGTATAGCTTTGCCAAACGCCATGGGGTGTTAATTCGTTATGAGGGCGATCATGCCTTTATTGTACGTCGTGAAAATACGCCGATGCTTGCCATTCAGGAGGCGCGTCGTTTTTTGGGGCATCCTGCACAGCATCAACTTTGTAGCGATCAGGAATTTCACCAATTATTAAGCAGCAGTTTTGCAGGTGATACAGGCGAGTCGCAGCAAGTCGCTGCGGGATTGGAAGATCACCCTGACTTGCTTAGTTTGGCAGATTCAGTTCCTGAAGCAGAAGACCTGATGGATCAGGAAGATGATGCACCGATTGTACGTTTAATCAATGCTTTACTGTCTGAAGCGATTCGGGTTGGCGCATCGGATATTCATATCGAATCTTTTGAGAAAAAACTGTCAGTCCGTTTGCGGGTCGATGGTCAGTTGCGTGAAATCGTGCAACCGCGCCGTGAACTTGCGCCTTTATTGGTGTCACGTATTAAAGTCATGGCAAAACTGGATATTGCCGAAAAACGTATCCCTCAAGATGGTCGTATTTCGCTCAGACTAGCAGGTCGTGAGGTCGATGTACGTGTGTCAACGCTGCCATCTTCGCATGGTGAGCGGGTGGTAATGCGTTTGCTGGATAAGCAAGCAGGTCGTTTAAACATGACGCACTTGGGGCTGATGCAAAATGATTATGAGCGCTTAAAGCAACTGGTACATCGACCACACGGGATTATTTTGGTTACAGGGCCGACAGGTTCGGGTAAAACTACGACCTTATATGCAGCTTTGTCAGACCTGAATGACGGTTCTAAAAATATTTTGACTGCAGAAGACCCGATTGAATATCAACTTGAAGGGATTGGGCAAACACAGGTCAATACCAAAGTGGATATGACCTTCGCTCGTGCTTTAAAAGCCATGCTGCGCCAAGACCCAGATGTGGTGATGGTGGGGGAGATTCGTGACTTAGAAACCGCCGAAATTGCAGTGCAGGCTTCCTTAACTGGTCACTTGGTACTGTCTACCCTACATACCAATACGGCCATTGGTGCAGTCACCCGTTTAAAAGATATGGGCATCGAGCCGTTCTTGCTGTCAAGTTCATTAATTGGGGTGATCGCACAGCGTTTAGTGCGCACCTTATGTTCGCACTGCGCCACATGGCATGCTGCAGATGACTTTGAACAAGAACTCTTTAAAAGTGTGACCGATGCAAGCGATTTAAAACTTCCGCAACCGAAAGGCTGTGAACATTGCTCACATACAGGTTTTACTGGGCGGACTGCAATTTATGAAATTGTCCCTGTGGATGAAGCAATGCGCCGTTTGATTCATGGCAATGCCGCGGAATATGAACTGGAAGATTATGCACGACAGCAATCAGGTTCGATTCGTGAAGATGGATTGCGTAAGGTATTGGCAGGTAAAACCACTTTGGAAGAAGTGCTGCGCGTGACCAATGAAGCGGCTGAATAGCTAAAAAGTAAGGTTAAGATAAGAAATACAAAGAGTTGATCACTATATTGTTGATCAACCCTTTTTATTGAAATTCAATTTTAAAATTGCAATAAACGACGATGCTGCATTAACGGCATCGACTCTCGAATTTTGCTTTGTTCATCTAAATCAAAGGGCACTGTAATCAGTTGCGTACCTTCGTCTTGCACCATTGACAATAACTGTCCGCGTGAATTGGCAGCGCCTGAATGTCCCCAAGTCTGACGTTTTTCACCATGCCAACCTTGTTGGGCTGCACCTAAAACCTGACATTGACTGTCCATGCCACGCGCCTGCAAGAGCAATTGCCAATGCATTTGACCTGTGGTGTAAGTAAAAGCCGATGGCGCAGTTAAAATATTGGCGCCTTGCGCACGTAAAGTTAAGGCCAATTCAGGAAAGCGCAAGTCATAACACACCATTAAGCCAATGTTGCCAAACGGTGTTTTCGCTACAACGACTTCAGAGCCGGGTTCAAAAAACTTAGATTCCTGATAACCACCAACAGAGTCACCAACTTGCACATCAAACAAATGAATTTTGTCATAACGTGCTTCAGTTTTTTCTGGGCTAATACATAAACTGACCGTACGCACACGACCATCTGCAATTGTTGAACCATCAGGGCGATATGGGCAGGGCAATGTACCCGCCACAATCCAAATTTGATATTGATGTGCAAGCTGTTCCAACCGCTGTTGAATACTTTCAAACTGTGCCGCGGTTTCGCGTTGTTTGCCTGCTGCAAAGCAGACAAGGTTTTCGGGGAAAACGATCAGTTCAGCACCATCCGCTTTACTCTGTTGAATCAATGTTTCAATGATTTTGAAGTTTTCCTCAATATCATTTTGTGAGTTCATTTGAGCAACAGAAAGTAAAGTCATCAAAGCATTCCTGAGTGAAGATCAAGCGTTCTGCTGATTTTGCTCAGCACATTGATCGAGATTATCTTGTTCTTTTTGTAGCTGTTTCACCAAAGGTTCGAACATATTTTGGTTGTTTTCATTCAGCTTCATGAGGGTTTTATGGGCATCTAATACCGTAGTGAGCATATTGCTATGCGTGACGTGTTCTTCTACCAGCTCACGCGTGCAGACAGTTGGGTCACCACAGTAATTTAAAATCACAAACACCTGTCCTAAGCCCATGCTATTGGCGAGCGTAGTAATGTCTGGATTAGTAGATAGCATAACTGCTTGAATGTTATGGATTTGTTTCAGTTTTAAGCCTAGCTTAGCCAATACACCTAAAACTGTACTGTCAATAAATGTAGTTTGGGTTAAATCTACAATTGCACCCACCACATTAGATTGCTGTTCAATTTTACTGAGTAGTTTGTCTAGACTAATACAAGATTGGGCACGCACTTCGCCAAAAAGCTTAAAGATATGCGTTCCATTCAAACTTGCATATTCAACATGACCTGTTGACATATAAATGCCATTTGCAGAGAAGGATTAGATAATTATCCCATAGCGACTATATAGACTCAAGTGGCTTACAGTCGTATATCTTGGGTTGAGAAGTTAACTGGCTGATTTATTGGTTATTTTGTTCGACACAAACTCAAGATCGCAATATCATCTGCTACATGATCGGGGGCTTGGAATGATTGATTTTGCAAGTGAAAGACCAATTGTTCAAACTGTTCATTCAAACCACCACTATAAGGTTCTAACGCACCATCGGAGCAGATAATAAACCGCGCCTGTTTATTTAATACGCACTCAAATTCCTCAACTTCTAAATCTTCAGTCAGTCCCAAAGGAAAACTACTGGTATTTAAAATTTTAGGTGCTTGATTGGGTTCGATAATAATGGCAGGTGGATAATGCCCCGCACTCGACCAACGCAGTTCGTGGGTTTCAATATTTAAAATCCCACTAATCATGGTGATATGCTTTTCAATATTTTCTTGAACCAACATGCCATTCAGCTTCTTAATCAGTTCGCGTGGTGTTTTGGAGCGACCATGAAATGCAGCCATCCAAGACGTTAGTAAACTACTAGTTACACCATGCCCAGAGACATCGGCTAAATAGAACATGATTTCTTTATCACTGATTTTCCAGTAATCAAACCAATCGCCCGACAAATAAGCCGAAGGTTTAAATAACGTATCTACACGGTAGTTGCACAGTTCGATAGGATTGGGCAGTAATTTTTTTTGTAATTCCGCCGCAGAAGGTAAGTCACGGCTGTCTTGATTGCGTTTATATTGTGCGTCTATTTTGCGTAAGGCTTGTGGTGGATTTTCAGGTAAACGGCTCCACAACCAACCTGCTAAAGCACCTTGTTCCCATGCTTGTACCAATGCCGTGCCTTCATCTTCAAAGGCCAATACAATCGTAGGTAAATCCCATTGATGGGTTAAATAATCTTGCACATCGGCAATTGCAATAATGGTTGGGTCATACAAGCTGATGTCATCTATGTGAATCATTTGCACACTAGGAAGTGTGTCGAGCACCTGTTCTAGATATGGAATATCACGTGTGGGTTGAATGAAATACATAGAGTTTTGTGTTGACCCTGAACCTAAACAAAGCGTTACTATAACAATGCCTGAATACTCAAGGAAAGTAAAAACTCACCTTGAGTAAAATGTTTTACAAATTATTCTTTGCTTTCTTCAGGCGGGTTTATTTCTTCTTGATCATCAAAAAGTTCTTCGCTTTCATCATCTACAAAAGAAATACTATCTGCATCGAGTCCTTTCTTTTCCGCAATTTCAAAGTTTTTACGTTGCAAGTAAATATCCCGAATCGCGGCATATTTATCGCCCTGTAATACTTGTTCTACATCTAGGAGTTGCGAGCGCGTATCTAGGCCGCGCATAACTTGCTCCGACCAATATAAACGGTCATTGCCATCTAAAATGTATTTTTGTGGACGTGCCTGACCATCTACAAGTGTGCCGAAACCATCACGGAAAGTACTTGGGCCGTAAATTGGTAGCATGACATAAGGCCCTGAAGGGACACCGTAGTAGCCCAAGGTTGTACCAAATTTTTCTTCTTCCGTGTCTAAACCTAAACGACGTGCAGGGTCAGCCATGCCTAAAGTAGTAATCGTATTTAAACTAAAACGACCTAAAGTTTTTGCGGCACGTAAAGGGCGGCCTTGAATCAATTGGTTAACCGCATTCCAAGGTTCGCCCAAGTTTTTTCGGAATTGACGATATGACCCGCGCACTTCACCAGGGACTTTCTTTGTATATTGAACCGCAAGTGGACGCGCGATATTACGATCTAACATATCGTTGAATGCATAAATCTGACGGTTCAAAGGTTGCAGTGGGTCTTTGACTTCATCGGGTTGTGCAGCATTTGCATTCACTTTTAAATCTTTGGCTTTTACATTTTTTAATTCTTTAAGCGCATTCAAACGACTACTTTTAGTTTCAGAAGATGAATCTGCCGCAATAACTTCAGTAGTTTCTTCTTGAGCAACTTCTTCAGTAGAAGGCATTGTCGCATGTGTTGAGGTGATGAATCCTAAAGAAACAAGGCACACCCAAAGATATTTTTGTTGATACATAAAGAATCCTAGCGCTTAAATCTGAGTAAGCAAAAGCTGTTATATCGCCGATGGGTGTATAGTAACAGTTAATTGAAACGATGTATTAAAGCAAATTTGCTCAAAATGTGTGTAGAAAAGGTAAGAATGAACAAAAAATAAACACTCGATATATTTCCTTTGAAAAAAGTGTTGCATGGCGAAATATTTCACCTATAATGCACATCCATCGGCGGTGATGAAGATTAAAAATTCTGATAAAACAATGACTTGATTGAAATCGATTGGGTTGGGTTTTAGAAAGGAAGTTTAAAATAATTTAAATTACCAGTTGACACTTTAGAAATAAAGCGTAATATAGCCGACCTAGCTTGATGCTGACGAAGCATCGAGAAGATCATTAAGAGATTATGAAGAACAACTTGTGTGGATTTTTACTGATTGATTGATCGAACATATTTCATTGATTGATTGGTTTAAATTACTCGAAGTTTATTTGAGCGAAATTTAAGTCAGAAAATTGATGAGCCAGATTTGGAAGTTTAGATTAAAGCTTCAAAATGATTTTAACTGAA
>NZ_VOYC01000008.1:0-125252 GCF_013420425.1 Acinetobacter sp. YH01007
GCTTGGCCAGAAAAATGAGTCGTTCTCGCTGTTCTAAACTAAGTGGTACAGAAACAATTCGAGGCATGTGTGAACATCTGTTAACTAAAAAAACTTTTTCGCATGATTAGTTATTTTTGTCAACTTAGTTAAAGCGTAACATTTGAGCGCACCTTGCCACATTTATACACAGAACTTATACTGAAATAGACTAAACACGACCTATTACATTTTACTGAGTTTGCTGAATAGCTTAAGTGCAGATTATGACAACTTGATGCATTTTATTTAAAAAGATTCTTTCTTAAATCATTTTTGAATCACTGCAAAGGAAATTCCCTTTCCTTTTAGGAGACTTGCGGAGCATGCTCCTCAGGGAGAGGTTTTTTATAAGAACCCCCTCATCCACTTGCGGAATATACTCCTCATCCTGAGCAATACATGGCGTAAAAGAAGGGACTTTCAATACTAATTTTACTGATCATTTATGATCAAATTTCGACTTATAAAAGGATTCTAATTCAGGTTGAACCATTCATAGAATTAAGGTATAAAAAAGCCCGATCTGCATCAATCGGGCCAGATTTAAAGGTACACAAATTTGTATACATAATCAAAATCACTAGAATTTTAAATCAAAAAATTAATCAATCCTTTTCTAGAAAAGTTAACTCTCCCTCATCTGAGGTGATTTTAATTTTGACTTTACGATAACTACGTTTATCTGGGTTTAATGCCGACTCTGAAACATGATGGGCGAATTTTTCATCGCCCATTAAATGCGCAAATAATTTATAGCCGATACGCATTTTCTTAATTTTTTTCTTCTTTTTCTCAAACTCATCGAGTTGTTTATCTAAGTGTTTTAAATCTAAATACTGTTGTTCAGCCATTACTAGCTCCCTAATTTAAAAAATTTACTATTCAATTTCTATGCTTGTACAGACAAACAAATACAGAAATATGTCAAAAAAATTGTTTTTGTGAACGCTACAGTTACTTTTTACAACTGCCCCATCTCACCTAATTTATATGCAACGCATGTACAGTGCTTATTTATTTAGCCTAGCACAATTTGGCGAATAATCAGACAGTATTTTGAGTTATGCCTCAAGCATGTTTAAATGAGCCAGTTTTATTTGCCTTTTGGCAATTGCTTAATGGTTTAGGATGTCTAAATGCACAAAAATATCATCATGTTTGACATGGACGGAACGCTGTTAGATCTCGCTTATGATGATTTTATTTGGAATGAACAACTGCCTATTCGCTATGCAGAATTACACGCCTGTTCTTTAGAGCGCAGCAAAGAAATTTTATACGATTTTTATCAAGCGCATAGCCACACCTTAGAGTGGTATTCCTCACGTTTTTGGACGGCTAAAGTGGGTGTAGATATGCTTGCGATGCAACTTGAATATAAAGATCAAGTCACGTTGCGTCCACAAGCTATCGAATTACTGGAATATTTAAAAAATAATGGCTATCACATTTGGCTCACCACCAATGCCGATTGTGCAGGTTTAGACTTTAAATTAGCACATACAGGTTTAGCAAAGTATTTTGAAGTGATTGTTAGTTCTGAAAGTATTGGTTATGCCAAAGAGCGCGTTGAATTTTGGCAAACATTGCAACAACAACATGCATTTAATCCTGAAGATTGCTATTTTATAGATGACACCGAAAAGGTGCTTAATGGTGCTAAAGCCTTTGGGATTGGACACTTATATAGTATTGCCCAGCCATCCTCAGCAAAACCTACGCGTCAGACTTGTAATTACCCTATGTTGCACCAATTAACAGATTTAATTCCTGTCTTAGAACAATTTGAGGACACTCAAAAATATGCCTAAAACTTCGTCCCACGAAGCCATTGAAACGATCCGAATTGATAAATGGCTATGGGCTGCACGTTTTTTCAAGACCCGCTCTATTGCAAAAGCTGCCATTGAAGGCGGCAAAGTACATCACAATGGCGAGCGCGTTAAAGTTTCCAAAGAAATTCGTGTGGGAACTGAGCTGACCATTCAACAAGGTTTTGATAAGAAAACCGTATTGGTCAAGGCATTATCCGGCGTACGCGGCCCTGCCCCTGTCGCTCAGCAACTTTATGAAGAAACTGAAGTGAGTATTGCACGCAGGGAATTGATTGCGACCCAAAGAAAGTTGCATAATCTAGCACGACCTGATCATCGACCAAGTAAAAAAGACCGTCGTGACATCAGCAAATTTAAACAAGAGAATGATCAGCAATTTGACCAATTTTGGTCATATAATGATGATTAAATAGAGCGTCACAGGCTGTCGCACAGCCCGTGATATAAATAGAACTACAGGACAAATTCTGTCACTATATTGCATGTGGAAAAGATTTAAGTAAATGCATCCACTTGAGTATATTGTTTCGTGACATCGTATTGAGGTTGTAAGATGGATGAGAATAAAAGCAAGGCGTTAAACGCTGCGTTAAGCCAGATTGAAAAACAATTTGGTAAGAACACAGTCATGCGTCTTGGTGACAACACTGTGCAAGCGGTAGAAGCCGTATCTACAGGCTCATTGACCCTAGATATTGCATTGGGTATTGGTGGCTTACCTAAAGGTCGTATCATTGAAATTTACGGCCCTGAATCATCAGGTAAAACGACTATGACCTTGCAAGCCATTGCAGAATGTCAAAAAGCTGGTGGAACTTGTGCCTTTATTGATGCCGAACACGCGCTTGATCCTCAATATGCACGTAAACTTGGTGTAGATATTGACAATCTTTTAGTATCGCAACCAGACAACGGTGAACAAGCCCTTGAAATTGCCGATATGTTGGTACGCTCTGGCGCAATCGACATGATTGTGGTCGACTCCGTAGCTGCCTTAACCCCACGTGCCGAAATTGAAGGCGAAATGGGTGACTCACACATGGGCTTACAAGCACGCTTAATGAGCCAAGCCTTGCGTAAAATCACAGGTAATGCCAAACGCTCGAACTGTATGGTGATCTTCATTAACCAAATTCGTATGAAAATTGGTGTAATGTTTGGTAGCCCAGAAACCACAACTGGTGGTAACGCATTGAAGTTTTATGCTTCTGTTCGTTTAGATATTCGCCGTGTAGGTCAAGTGAAAGAAGGTGACGAGATTATTGGTTCTGAAACCAAAGTCAAAGTTGTGAAAAACAAAATGGCACCTCCATTTAAAGAAGCATTGTTCCAAATTCTTTACGGTAAAGGTGTTAACCATTTGGGCGAGCTGGTCGATTTAGCTGTTCAACAAAATATCGTGCAAAAAGCTGGTGCTTGGTATTCTTATCAAGGCGATAAAATTGGTCAAGGTAAAAACAACACCATTCGCCATCTTGAAGAACATCCAGAGCTTGCTAAAGGCATCGAAGCGATTATTCGTGAACAACTACTCACGACAGGTCAAGCTGCACCTGTAGAAGATAAAGACGAAGAAGAATTCGACTTACTTGATGTTTAAAGCATGCGCTAAGATGAACACAACAAACTGAATTAAATAGAACGCTCTACGGAGCGTTTTATTGTATATGGAAGCATTACCATGTCTGAAAATAAATTCCCCAAACTGATTGATTATGCTGCGCTAAAACAACAATTTGGCGAAGATGAGCAATCATGCAGCCAAACTAAGCAGGCATATTCAGAAACAACATCTGCCCTGCATTTTGTCTCAAATTCTGCGCCTAACATTAATAAACAATACCCTGCTTATACAGATGCCATTGATGATCAAGAATACATTGAAGACCCTGACGAACAGCAAAGCAAACGCCCAGGACTGACAGGTTCTCGTCTACGTAGCTATGCCTTCGCTGTCTTAACTCGTAAAGAATATTCTAAAAATGACTTAATTGAAAAATTGGCTTTATATGCAGAAAACCGTGATGAAGTGATTGAATTAGTCAATGAACTGGCACGCGAAAATTATCAGAGTGATCAGCGTCTTGCAGAAATGTTACTGGCTAGCCAAAAGCGCCAAGGTAAAGGGCCAAATCGCATTAAAATGGCACTTAAAAACAAAAAAGTGGATAGCAGTTTAATTTCAGAAGAACTTAAAGAAACTGATTGGGCAGAACAAGCCTATCAACTGAAAGTGAAAAAATTCGGCACAGAAGTCGCAAACGAGCCAAAACTTAAAGCCAAACAAATTCGTTTTTTACAGTATCGGGGCTTTGATATGGATGCGATTATGAAAGCAATTCGTAGGAAAGAGCAGGATTTTTAAAATAGTGGATATAAGATCAAAATAAGTAGAAGATAAATAGAATTATTATTTCAAAACTGGTGGCAACCCTACCAGCAAGCCTTCGGCACATCATAGTTCCACTACCGCTGCTACCTTCCGGTCCTGACGGGGTTCGTAGAGTACAATTGCGAAGTAACCAGCAGGGCTACCATTGCAAAAACAGAGTATAGAGATTTTTAACAAACTTGCAAGCGTTGTTCTGTATTTCCTTTTATAATGCTATCCAATTGATTATTTTAAAAACAATTGAAGACATTTATAGAATAACCTCACTTAAAATTCAAAACTTAGTCTAACTAAACCATCATAAAATTATTTTGAGATTTAAATCCTAGATTTACCCATATTGCGCTGAGATTGATGATAAGTTTGTAAAAGCTTATTGCAATTCCACGCGCGGACGTTTTAAATGTGGAAAATGACCAAATCAACAGGTTGAGTCCAATACGCTTACAAGGACTCACTTATACAAGATTAAGATGGATATTCAATTATGCTAAAAAAGCATGCACTTTGTGCTCTTGCCCTACTGTGCTCAACGTCTGTATTTGCCAATATTCCAATTGAAAGCCACAACCTCAGCCAAAGCAGTGCTGGCTATGCCAATAGCCCTGCGATTGCAACGAGTAATATGGCAACTGCCAATGTACCCACCAATATCAATTGGCAGTTGATGCAAAAAAATCAGCAACTTGAAAATGACATCCGCCAGTTACGTGGCAAAATTGAAGAACAAGACAATGAAATTGCGCAGCTCAAACATGAATTGCAAAATCGCTATACCGATTTAGATCAACGTCTAGAACTGCTCCAACAAAAAATAGACCCTGAATCTGCTCCTGCCGCTGAGGAGGATAACCAAAAAGATACTGCACCCAGCGCCAGCAACAACCAGTTAAACAACAATGCCACGCAATCTGTGCAAAATACAACGCATGTGAGTCCAACAGCTCAAGGTTTAAATACCAATATTGAGCTGGAAAAAGCAGCCTATACTGTTGCATTGGATGCCTATAAACAAGGTGGTGCCAAAAAAGCGATTGCACCTATGCAAAACTTTATTAAAAACCACCCAAACAGTGTGTATATCAGCAATGCGTATTTTTGGTTAGCTGAGTTTAATTTAGCGATTGAACCGACCAATTACACCGAAGCCAAAAAGAATTTTGAAATTGTAGCAACAAAGTACCCTCAATCTGCAAAAGCATCAAGTGCCCTATATCGTTTATATAGTATTGCGCAAGATGTAGATCACAAACCTACTTTAGCAGCGCAATACAAAAGTAAAATTCTGAGCCAATATCCAAAGTCTGAAGAAGCAAGATTCTTTAAATAAGCCAATAAAAAAAGACATCCGAGGATGTCTTTTAATATTCTGAAGCTTGCCGCATTCGGTAAACTCAAACCTTAACGCACAATACCACGTTCAGATTGCTCTAAAGAATCAATTAAACGCTGCGCTTCTGCCACATTTGGCAAAATATCAATGCGAATTTGCTGAATGGCTTGCTCAGTGGTTAATCCAGATTTGTAAATGAGTTTAAAGGCTTCACGAAGACCTTGAATCACATCCTTCGACCAGCCTTTACGACGCATTCCTTCCACATTCATTGCAAATGCATGTGCAGGATTACCAGAAACCATGACATACGCAGGCACATCTTTAAGAATGAGCGATGCACCACCAATCATGCTATAAGAGTCAATTTTACAGAATTGGTGAATACCAGAGTTTCCACCGACAACCACATAATCCCCAACATGCACATGACCTGCCACACCCACGTTATTGGCAAAAATATTGTGATCACCCACCATACAGTCATGTGCGATATGCGTATTGACCATAAGTAAGTTGTGACTACCAATTTTGGTCAGGCTATTGTCTTGCACCGTACCACGATGCAAACTGCAGTGTTCACGAATTTTGTTGTGATCACCAATTTCTAGCCAAGTTTCCTCACCTGCATATTTTAAGTCCTGACAGACCTCACCTACGCTGGCGAACTGGAAAATTTCATTGTGCTGACCAATACGGGTGTAACCACCAATCACCACATGCGAATGAAGTTTTGTACCCTCACCAATCGTTACATTTGGGCCAATAATACAGTATGGACCAATCGTGACATCTGAAGCGATTACTGCAGATGAGTCAATAATAGCGGTTGGGTGAATGAGTGGGTTATTGCTCATGCTTGCTCTGTTTTCTGATGCGAAACCATAATTTCCGCGGTTGCTGCGACGACGCCATCAACGGTGGCGATACAATTATATTTGTAAATGCCTCGTTTTTGCATAACTAATTCAGATTTTAATACAAGTTGATCGCCTGCAACGACTTGTTTTTTAAATCGAACTTTTTCTGCGCCTGCAAAAAGGAACAAAGAACCTGCGCTCGGTTTCTCATTATTCATGATAAAACCTAAAATACCCGACACTTGTGCCATCGCTTCAACGATTAAAACACCCGGCATGATCGGATAATTCGGGAAGTGTCCTTGCAAGAATTCTTCATTGATAGATACGTTTTTATAACCCACGATACCGTTATCAGTGACTTCTACAATACGGTCTACTAATAAAAACGGATAGCGATGGGGTAAATATTCACGAATGGTTTGAATGTGCATTGGCAATTCAGGTTTAGTGAAGGTGCTAGAATTCGACTCAGTCATCATAATTATTTACGCAATTTAAAAGTTGATTCAAGGAACTCAATTTGAGATTGCATATCATCAAGTCTTTTTACCAATTGGGTCAATGGCACATCTGCTAATTGTCTGAGGCGCACAACAGTACGTTTCCACTTTTGATTTTCAAATAAGCCAATACCTGACGAATATTTTCCTGATTCAGAAATATTATTTGTGACCATTGACATTCCTGTCAAAGTCACATTATCGGTAATATTTAAGTGCCCTGAAATTGCACTTCCACCACCAATGATACAGTTTTTGCCAATTGTCACACTTCCAGCCACGGCTGTTTTTGCTGCAATAGCCGTATGAGCACCTAATTTGACGTTATGTGCGATTTGCACAAGGTTATCAATAATGACACCATCTTCCAAAATTGTATCATTTAGTGCACCGCGATCTACGCTGCAATTCGAGCCAATACGAACGTCATTACCAATAATCACCGAACCCAGCTGTGCAATACGGTGCCATTTGCCTTGATAAGGTGCAAAGCCAAAGCCTTCACTACCAATTACGGTATTGGCGTGTATACGCACGCGATGCCCAAGCTTGGCTTCGCCTGTTAGCGTCACATGTGAATCAATAAAACACTGTTGACCAATTTCGACAAAGTCATCAATTTTACAGTGCGATTGTACAATCGTATTGTCACCCACCACGCAATTTTCACCAATCACGACGTAATGACCAATATAGGCACTATCGGCGATGATGGCTGATGGATGAATTTGGGCTGTGCTTTCTATACCACGTTGCGTATGCTTACGCTCAAATACATGGGTCAGAATCGCAAAAGCCAGATATGGATTATCGACCACAATAAAGTTGTGATGATTGTCTAACTCGGCTTGTAGTGAAGCTGTCACAATGAAAGCTCCCGCTTGGGAGCTACGTGCTTGCGCTAAATATTTATCGCCATTCACGAATGCAAGTTGATGCGCCTGAGCAGACTCAAGGCTTGCCAAACCTTGCAAACGTAAGTCGGCTTGTCCAATGTATTGACCTTGAACTAAACTAGCAATTTCTTCTAAGCGATAATATTGGGAACTCATTGATTATTTAAGTACGTTGACCTTTTGGATCATTTTATCAGTTAAATCATACTTCGG
Organism: Acinetobacter sp. YH01007; assembly: GCF_013420425.1. Taxonomy (NCBI): domain Bacteria; kingdom Pseudomonadati; phylum Pseudomonadota; class Gammaproteobacteria; order Moraxellales; family Moraxellaceae; genus Acinetobacter; species Acinetobacter sp. YH01007. The sequence goes on from NZ_VOYC01000008.1 coordinate 8,054, forward strand.
GTCATAGGCAAGTGCTGAGTTTTTATTCAAAACCACATCTAAACCATTTTCTTTACGCAATTGTTCAGCAACTTGCTTTAAACGAGTTTCAAAACCATCGTTAATTTTGTGCAATTCTGACTGAACACGAGTTTGCACTACTTGTTGCAAACCATTAAATTCTTTCAATTTCGCTTGAAACTGAGTATTCATTTTTTGCTTTTCAGCATCAGATAAATTATTAGATTGCTGCGCACGCTGCTGCATAGCTTCTAATTCTTTTGCCAATTGCTCAAGTTTGCTGGTTTGTGGTTTGATCGACTGCTGTAACGCCAAATTTTGCTGTTTTAAATAACTGCTATTTTCTACAACACGCTCTAAACTTACTACACCATAGCCTGCAGCATGTGCTACTGCAGCCATTGTAGATAAACCCAACAATGCCAAACTCAATATTGTTTTTTTCATATTTCTATCCTGTATTTATGCTACCCAAAAAGTGGTCATACTTAGAAAGTACGACCAATTTCGAATTGGATATTTTTAGTGTCATCGCCTTGTTTATCATTTAACGGATATGCATAACTGAGTGATAATGGACCAATCATGGTGATCCAAGTAAAGCCTACACCCACGCTATAACGCACTTCACCGAAGTCAAAGCCGTAGTTGTCTTTACAGTACTTTTTAGCATCGATATCCACACCATTAATAGTTAAATTACCATGTGGAACATCACACTGCGTATCAAAAACTTGTGCACCTTCTGCAAAAATCACTGGGCGAACTTGACGTGTCCAATCCCCTTTAAATGGTACAGGTAAAGCCAGTTCCGTACCAAACTGTACTAAAGCATTACCACCCACTTCCTCAAAAGAAGGGTCTTGCTTATTGCGCAAAGGATCGATGTTCATGCGCTCTTGGAACTCAACTCCAGGATATTTAGGTCCCAAAGTACTATTATCATAACCACGTACCGAGCCATAACCACCTGCATAGAAGTTTTTATAGAACGGTAAATCATTACCAAAACCTAACTTACCGTAGCCACGTAAAACAAAGTCTTGACCTAATGGGAAATATGCCTGTGCATCATAGGTCACTTTTTGGAACTCGACATCACTGCCTGGTAAGGCAATTTCAGCATTCACACGGTGTGACATACCATTGGTTGGGAAAATTGGACGGTTTAAGGTATTATATGACCAGCCTAAATTTAAATTATAGGTTAAAAAATCGCCTTTAAACTTATCTTGGTACGGAGTAGTTGGTAAAACATTATCATTTTCATCCACACAATCATTTGATTTAGTAGCTTCATTGAATTTCCATGTACCATTAGTACAGTATTGACTTATGCTGGTATGAGATCCTCCATTAGCCAACAAATAGTCTCGAACATAAGTCGAAACATAAGGACCTGTGGTTACTTCGGTCTGATCAATGTTTAAACCTGCACTAATGCTTTGGTTTTCATCAATTGGGTAACCGAAGTTAATTCCACCACCTAAACTGTCAGTCACATAGTTGTTAACGTTATAGTTATCATCTAACTTGGTTTTACGGTAGTACATGTTGTAACCACGACGCACACCATCAATCGTGAAGTATGGATCAGTCACACTCAGGTTATAGTAATCTTGTGTTTCAGAACGTGATAAATCAATCGAAACCGAATTACCCGTACCTAAGAAGTTAGTTTGGCTTAAACCAGCTTGGAACGTCACACCACCGCTTTGCGAGAAACCTACCGCTAAAGTACTGGTACCTGAGTGCTGTTCTTCTACATTTACATTTAAGTCAATTTGGTCTGGCACATTTGGAATACGCACAGGCTTGACATCAACGGTTTTAAAGAAACCTGTACGCTCTAAACGGACTTTAGACAAATCAATTTTTTCATTGCTTGCCAATGCGCCTTCCATTTGACGCATTTCACGACGCAGTACTTCATCGGCGGTTTTACTGTTACCAGCGAAGTTAATACGACGCACTGTAACTTGCTGACCTGGGTTGATGTAGTAGTTTAAATCTACCAGTTTAGTTTCTTTGTCAATTTGCGGAACAATATTCACTTCGGCATAGTAATAGCCTGCATTACCATATTTACGCAGCAACAATTGTTTCACCGCATTCACTTTTTCTTGTGAATAGGTTTCACCATCTTTATAAATTTTCAGTGCCGTAAGTTCTTCTGGTTTGTATAAAGCATCGCCCAAGAACTTGCTTTCGCCAAACTTGAATTGCTCACCTTCATCCACCGAAACTTCAACAAAAATATGCTTTTTGTCTTCGCTCAAATTCAAGCTAGAGTTAGTGATATTGAAGTTGATATAACCTTTATTAAGATATAACGCACGTAATGCTTCCAAGCTTGCTGCCATTTTTTCGCGTGCATAGCGGTCATTACGGGTAACAATCGAACTCCAGCTACTTTCTTTAACTGCAAACGCCTGCTTAATGTCGCTTTCTTTAAATACCGTATTACCAATGATGTTGATATCTACCACTTTGGCAGCTTTGCCTTCAACAAACTCTACAGTTAAATCTACACGGTTATTTGGACGTGCTGTGGTAATGACACGTACATCCGCATCATAACGACCTTGCTGCATATACTGCTGTTCAAGTTCAGATTCTAAAGTTTGTAGTGCTGACTTTTTCAGTACTTCACCTTCAGCCACACCCATTTTCTTTAAACCATCTTCCAACGCTTCTTTTGGAATCAGTTTATTGCCTTTAAATTCAACCTTAGAAATGATTGGGCGCTCAACCACTTTAAACACTAAAGTGTCGGCTTCACGACTGGCCTGAATGTCATCAAACAAACCTGTGGCATAGAGTGAACGAATCGCATTGGCCAACACTGCTTCATTGACACGATCACCACTATTCACTGGAATCATTCCATAGACATTGGCTGGCGTTAAACGAACAAGACCATCTATTTTTATATCTCGCGCAATAAATTCATCTGCTGCATATACTTGTTGTGTTGCCGCCATTGCACTAACCAGTGCCAAGGGCATAAATAAATGTGTGTGCTGCATGCCAGTCTTTTCCAGTGTTAAATTTATTTCGTATCTACGTTGTTATAAACGCATAATGTCATTAAATAATGCAAGGAGCATCATACTTCCAAGCAGTACCATACCAATTTTTAAACCAACTAATTGTATTTGTTCAGAAACAGGTTTTCCACGAATCAGCTCGATAAAATAATAAACTAAATGCCCGCCATCCAACATTGGAATTGGCAATAAATTTAGAATTCCTAAGCTTACGCTCATAAGTGCCATAAAGGAAATAAAAGTTTGCCACCCCATTTCCGCACTTTGCCCTGCGACTTTGGCAATAGTAATTGGGCCTGATAAGTTATCTAAACCAATTAAACCACGTACCATTTTGACAATAGAATTCAGAATCATGCTAGACAGCTGACCTGTTTTATCTACCGCCATAAATAAAGCTTCACTCGGGCTGTATTGAATGGTTTGCTTAAAATCTTCTGGAATGACAATTTTTCCAGGATCACTTTGCACACCCAATACACCCGAAACATTGCCCATATTGTCACGTTTGCCTTGCGGCATCACTTCCAGTTGCTGTACTTGATTGTTACGCAGCACATCTACTTTCAGTAATTTTTCTGGCGATACTTGAACAACTTGTACCACATCGTACCAGTCATTCATTTTGACGCCATCAATCGCAATAATTTGATCGCCGACTTGCATACCTTGACGAATGGCCGCACCATCTTCACTTAACTTACTGACAATTGCAGGAATTTGTGGGCGATACGGTGTAAAACCCAAGATATCTAAAGGTGATTGGGATTGATCATTTAAGAAATTTTGAATGGGTAAGCTAAATGTTTTGATTTCACCTGCACGTTCGGCCTGTACCTGAATCTTGCCTGTTTCACCTACACGATCTACCAAGGCAAAGTTCAGCTTTTCCCATGTCGTCACAGGCGTACCATCAATGGCGGTAATCTTATCACCTACTTGCATTTGCGCTGCCGCCGCAGGTGTATCTGCCAGTACCTTACCCACACGGGTATTCAACTGTTCTTGAGAGGGTAAAAATAATAGCCAGAACAATAATATGGCAAAAATCAGGTTGATTAACGGACCTGCTGCCACAATCGCAATACGTTTCCACGGATGCTGACGGTTAAAGGCATAAGGTAGGTCTTCTTCTGCAACGCTTTCTTCGCGTTCATCTAGCATTTTGACATAGCCACCCAAAGGCAATGCCGAAAGCTGATATTGAATCCCCGATTTTTTAGAAGTCCATTTTAAAATGGTCGGTCCAAAGCCGATGGAATACACCAAAACTTTGACACCTAATTTACGTGCAACAAAGTAGTGCCCAAACTCATGAATTGCAATTAAAGGTCCTAGCAAAAGAATCGCTGCAACCACAATAAATAAGGCACTCATGCTTTAGCTTCCTTTATTCAACACAAAATGCTGTGCAACAGCACGGGCATTTTGGTCTGCCTGCAAAATCAGTTCAATGCTTTCTGCGGCTGAATTTTGTATTTGGTTCAGGGTATGCTCAACCACTGTCGCGATTTCGGTAAAACGAATTTTTTGCTGCAAGAATGCTGCAACTGCAATTTCGTTTGCTGCGTTTAAAATAGCAGGTGCTAAACCACCTTCTTGCATGGCTTGACGTGCCAGACTTAAAGCAGGAAAACGGGTGGTATCGGGTGCTTGAAAATCAAGCTGATGATTGACAAACAAATCTAAAGGCGGAACATGCGTTTGGATACGCTGCGGCCACGCCAAAGCATGCGCAATTGGCGTACACATATCAGGATTACCCATTTGCGCCAAAGTTGAACCATCCACATATTGAACCATGGAATGAATAATACTCTGTGGATGCACCACCACTGTAACAAAGTGTTCTGAAATTGCAAAAAGATGACACGCTTCGATTAATTCCAAACCTTTGTTCATTAAGGTTGCAGAATCTACCGAAATTTTTTGTCCCATAGACCAATTTGGATGTTTGCAAGCTTGTGCAGGAGTAACGTGTTGCAGTTCTTCTAGGCTGTGGTTTAAAAATGGGCCGCCCGAAGCAGTCAGTAAAATTTGTGATACACCTAACTTAGGTTGTCCATTCCGCTCAGCCTGTAAATAATGTTCAGGCAAACATTGGAAAATCGCGTTATGTTCAGAATCTACAGGCAATAACAAAGCTCCATGTTCACGTGCCGCCTGCATCATGATGTCACCCGACATCACCAAAGCTTCTTTATTGGCCAATAATACGCGTTTACCCGCTTTAACCGCAGCCAGTGTAGGTAACAAACCTGCCGCACCAACAATGGCTGCCATTACCACATCCACTTCAGGATGTTCGGCAACTGCGATTAGACCCGCTTCATCGCTTAGAATTTCAATTTCAGAAATATGTTGCTGTGCAAGTGATTGCTGTAACTCATCAACTTTTGACGCAGGTACAACCACAATTTTAGGATGGTACTGTTTGCATATTTGAACCAGTTCTTGAATTCGGCTGTGCGCCGTCACGGCAAAAACTGAATACTGCTCTGGATGTTGTTGCAGTACTTTTAGGGTGCTTTGTCCAATTGAACCTGTCACACCCAAGATACAAACAGCTTGTGACATTTATAAATCTACGCCAATAAGTTTTAAAACATACATACCCGCAGCAAAAATTGGAGCTGCTGCAAGCAAAGAATCAATCCGATCTAGCACACCACCATGACCTGGCAAGACGCGCCCAGAGTCTTTAATACCTGCACGGCGTTTGATCATGGATTCAAATAAATCGCCCAATACCGAGCTAAATACCGTAATCACCGAAAGAATCAGGAATAAAATATGTTGTGCCAAAGTCAGGTCTAAATACACCACTTCAACAACAATCACGATTAGCATGGCAGTAAAAACACCGCCATATAAGCCTTCTACTGATTTGTTTGGACTGACATTCGGTGCAAGTTTTTTCTTGCCCAGTTTACGCCCAACAAAATAAGCACCTGAGTCTGCACCCCAAACCAACAAGAACAAGTACATTAACCACCACGGCGAACTATTCCATACGGAAAAAATTGCAGTGACCGCAGCAGAAATTAGAATAAAACCAATAAAACTTAAGCTTGGGTTATACCATGCATCGTATTCTGGATAAGACTTGACCCAATAAATACTGAGTAACCATGTCAAAATAGAAGCTGCCCAAAGTAACAAGGCAATATCACTAAAATAAAGTGCCATTGCTGCCAAAGCGGCAGTCAATACACCAAAGCCCCAAGCCACAGGTTTGAGGACATATTTAGTTTTTCTTGGCATGAGTTTGAACCACTCATAGCCCGCAACCCCTGCTGCAACAATCATCAGCATAAACATTGGATAGTGCGACTGAGTTGCAAACATACAACTCAACACCACAGCAACCAATACCAATGCGGTAATAATCCGCTCTAACATGTATTAATTCTCAATTTTCTCTTGTTGAATTTGCTCAGAAGTTTTACCAAAACGACGTTCGCGACCACCAAATACTGCCAGTGCATCGTCAAATTCTTCTATGCTAAATTCAGGCCACAAGGTTTGGGTAAAATACAATTCAGCATACGCAGCTTGCCAAAGTAAAAAGTTGGACAATCTAAAATCGCCACCTGTACGAATCAACAGATCGACAGGTGGTAGGTCTGCAAGACTGACATATTGACCAAAAAGTTGTGTATCTATTTGTTCAATATCAATTTTATGCGCCACAACATCTGCTGCAATTTGTTTTGCAGCTTGTGCCATATCCCACATACCACCATAACTAATGGCAATTGTGAGTGTCATGCTGTTGAAATTAGCAGTCCTTTGTTCGGCATGCAACATTAACTCACGCAAATGCGGCGACAAACGTGAACGGTCACCAATAAAACGTAAGGCAATATTGAATTTTTCCATGCGTGGTAATTGCTCATGAATTGTGGTTTCCAGCAATTGCATGAGTAAATCCACTTCAAACTGCGGACGATTCCAGTTTTCACTCGAAAAAGCAAAAACGGTTAAAGCTTGAATGTGTTTTTTTCTACAATGTTCAACAATCGGGTCAAGTACATCTTTACCAGAGCGATGTCCTTCCCCTTTTTGCATTTGATTTTTTTTTGCAAAACGATTGTTGCCATCCATAATGATGGCAACATGTTTTGGCAAAGACGCGCTGTCTTCCGATGTGGTCATTGATTAGACCTTCATCAACTCAGCTTCTTTTGCAGCAAGACGCTTGTCTACTTCTGCAACGTATTTGTCTGTGATTTTTTGGATGTCATCTGCTGCACGGCGCTCATCATCTTCAGAAATTTCTTTTTCTTTCAATAATGCTTTGATGTCGCCCAATACATCACGGCGGATGTTACGAATAGCAACTTTGGCATTTTCTGCTTCAGAACGCGCAACTTTTTGCATGTCACGACGAGTTTCTTCAGTCAATGCTGCAAGCGGTACACGAATTGCATCGGCTGTGATTGGGTTTAGACCCAAATCTGACTCACGAATTGCTTTATCAATTGCAGACACCATTGAACGCTCAAATGGCTGAACCAATAAGGTACGTGAATCTTCTACACCAATGTTGGCTACTTGGTTAAGTGGCACATCGGAACCGTAGTAAGAAACCATCACACCATTTAAAATTGATGGATGTGCACGACCTGTACGTACTTTGGCAAAACCATGTTCTAAAGACTCTAAAGTCTTGCTCATACGTTCTTCGCTGTCTTTTTTAAGATCGTTAATCATAAGATCTTCCTTACTGTATTCTAAAATTTGAGTCAAAATATAGGGTTAAATTAGACCGTAGTATAAAGAGCTTTGTGGCTCACGTACATTAGTTCGTAACGTGAGTACCTTCTTTTTCGCCCATCACTACAGAAAGCAATGCACCTGCTTTATTCATATCAAAAACTTGCAACGGCACATTGTGATCGCGGCATAAGCAGATTGCAGTTAAATCCATAACACCTAATTTTTCATCCAACACCTGGTCAAATGTAAGTGTGTCATATTTCACCGCATCTTCGTATTTGCTTGGATCTTTGTTATATACGCCATCTACTTTGGTCGCTTTTAAGATCAAGTTAGCTTCGATTTCGATACCACGTAAACATGCTGCTGTATCTGTGGTAAAGAATGGATTGCCTGTACCCGCAACGAACACACACACTTCACCTTGAGTCAGGTGACGAATCGCATCACGGCTTGAGTAAGACTCAACCACTGTACCAATAGGCAATGCAGACATTAAACGGGTTTTGATGTTACGGCGCACCAAGGCATCACGCATGGCTAAACCGTTCATCACCGTTGCCAACATACCCATTTGGTCGCCTGTTACACGGCCAACTAAGCCATCTTTTTGTAATTGGCTGCCACGGTATAAGTTACCACCACCGACAACAATACCCACTTGCACACCTAAACCGACCAAGTGTGCAATTGCCAAAGACATTTGATCGAGCACTTGCGCATCAATCCCCATGTCTTTATTACCCGCAAGTGCCTCACCCGATAGTTTCAACAAGATACGTGCATAACGTGGCTTTTTTGAATCTAACATTGTCATTACTCCAATTCTAAATTCTAAACTTTAATTTTTTACAATTTGTATGGCTTACAGCTAGCAATCCAAATCTGCAAAGCATTATGCAGATTTGACCTGAATCAGCTTGGCAAATAAGTCGTATTCATCGGCATCGGTAATTTCAACTTCAAGTAAATCACCTGCTTTAATCACGCTCTTGTCAATATCTTCTACAAAGACGTTGCCATCAATTTCTGGCGCATCTGCATAAGAACGTGCCACTGCGACTGGAAATTCTTCTTCCAAATCATCTACCAACACGGTCATGGTTTGACCAATACGTTTTTGCAGTTTAGCTGCTGAAATTTCTTGCTGAACCTGCATAAAACGCTCATAGCGTTCTTGCTTGATTTCTTCTGGCACATGATCTGGCAAGTCGTTTGCTGCCGCACCTTCAACAGGTGAATAAGTAAAGCAACCAACACGGTCTAATTGCGCTTCTTTTAGCCACTCGAGCAAAATTTGGAAATCTTCTTCTGTTTCGCCTGGAAAACCCACCACAAAGGTTGAACGAATCACCAGCTCAGGGCATTTTTCACGCCAAAGTTTTAAACGCTCCAACGTGTTTTCGCTGTGCGCAGGTCGCTTCATCAACTTTAATACTTTCGGGCTGGCATGTTGGAATGGAATATCCAAATAAGGCAAAATTTTGCCTTGTGCCATTAAATCAATTACAGCATCCACATGCGGATATGGATAGACATAGTGCAAACGCACCCAAATACCCAATTGCCCTAAGGCTTCACACATATCATAGAATTTGGTTTTAAGAGGCTGACCGTTCCAAAAGTCCAATTTGTATTTGGTATCTACGCCGTAGGCAGAAGTATCTTGAGAAATTACCAATACTTCTTTTACGCCTGCACGTTTCAGTGCCGCAGCTTCTTCTAATACCGAACCCACAGGACGCGAAACTAAATCGCCACGCATGCTTGGAATGATGCAGAAAGTACAGCGATGGTTACAGCCTTCTGAAATTTTAAGATAGGCATAATGTTTAGGCGTCAAACGAATGCCTTGTTCAGGTACCAAATCAATAAATGGATTATGTTTTGGTGGCTCAGGAACATATTGATGCACCGCTTCCATCACGTCCTGATAAGCAGCTGCGCCAGTCACTTTTAATACGTTGGGATGCATTTGACGAATTTTATCTTCATCTTTACCCAAGCAACCTGTCACAATGACACGACCATTGGCATTCATGGCTTCGCCAATCGCGTCTAAGGACTCTTGTACTGCAGATTCAATAAAACCACATGTATTGACAACAACTAAGTCTGCACCATCATAATCAGATGCAACATCGTAACCTTCAGTTTTTAACTGAGTTAAAATTCGTTCGGAATCTACCAATGCCTTAGGACAACCTAAAGAAACAAAACCGACTTTGGGGGATTTCATAGAATCTGCACTCCACTAGAATGCGCGTATTGTATGACTTTTCTTTGCATAAAAATAGAGAAATAGCCGACTCTTTGCATAATGCACCAAAATACAACCATTCAGGCTGAATGATTTAAATATTGCACCATTTTAATGCATTTTTTATTTACAGTGTTTCTGTTATCCGTTATATCTTGAAAATTCAGTCCAGTTCCTGCGCATTTTTCCGATTCTTCAGTGATAAATGCACTAAAAACGAAAAGTTGGCGTGCATTTTGCTTAATTCGCCTCAATTCGATCCAAATTTGGAACATGGCTGACACATGACAATGCCCTTGCACAATATTTCATACAGGAAGCATTCACGAATGGATCAGACCCAGAGCATTGACTATCGTCTTTTGGTGGATAACCTCAGCACCGCAATTTTACTGGTTGATCGTGACCTGAATATTTTTTATTTAAACTCGTCTTGTGAAGCATTGTTTGATATCAGTTTAATTCGCGCTTCGAGGCAACCCGTTTTAAATTTGCTGCACATGCCTGATGATGAGTTCAATACGCAAGAGGCTTTCCTGAATACCATCAAAACTGGTCAACCCTACACCCGCCGTGAAGCGACCATTAATGTCAATTTTAAAGATATTCATGTCGATTACACTGCATCACAGTTAAATGCAGGCAAGCCTTATCATCCCTTATTGCTGATTGAATTGAATCCGATTGATCGGATGCTCAAAATTTCCAAAGAAGAAAACTTTATTCAACAGCATCAAGTCGCACGTCAGCTGATTCGTGGTGTGGCACATGAAATTAAAAACCCGCTTGCAGGAATTCGTGGTGCGACACAACTGTTAGCACGAAGTTTAAATGACCCGAAATATGATGAATTTACCGACATTATTATTAGCGAGGTAGATCGTTTAAGAAACTTGGCCGATACCATGCTCGGCTCACGCCAACTACCAAGCTATGAACTGGTCAATATTCACGAACCTTTAGAACGGGTGCGCAGCCTGATCGTCAATCAAACTAAAAACAAAATAAATATTATCCGTGATTATGACCTTTCTTTACCTGAAGTCATGGCAGACCGCGATCAATTGATTCAAGTCATGCTGAATATTTGCGCCAATGCAGTACAAGCCATGACCGAACATCCCGATTTCTTTACCGAGCATCGACCTGAATTGATTTTAAGAACTCGTATTCAACGCTTGGTTACCATTAATGGTGTGCTGAATCGTTCTACCGTACGTGTTGATATTGAAGATAACGGTCCAGGCGTACCTGAAGACATTTTAGAATCCGTGTTTTATCCATTGGTGACTGGACGCGCAAACGGTACAGGACTTGGTTTGAGCATCGCACAAAATATTATGCATCAACATAACGGAATGATTGAATGCCAATCCATTCCAGGAAAAACAATATTTAGCTTATATTTACCTTGGGAGGCGAGTCATGTCGCGAAATAAAATTTGGGTGATTGATGATGACCGTGCAATGCGCTGGGTACTGGAAAAAACTTTTAGAGAAGAAGGTTTTGAAGTCACCAGTTTTGAAGAAGCACAGTCTGCACTAGATGAGTTAAACCAAGATGCACCCGATGTAATTTTGACCGATATTCGCATGCCTGGAATTGATGGTTTAACTTTTCTTGGCAAAGTCAAAGTCAGTTATCCCGACTTGCCTGTGATTATTATGACTGCGCACTCCGATTTAGAATCGGCAGTATCTAGCTATCAAACAGGTGCATTTGAATACCTACCCAAGCCTTTTGATATTGATGAAGCACTTGCTTTAGTCAATCGTGCAATTTTGCATATCACCAAACTACAACAGCAAGAATCTGCAAAATCGACAGTGCAGCCAATTCAATCGACAGAAATTATTGGTGAATCGCCTGCCATGCAGGAAGTGTTTCGTGCGATTGGTCGTTTATCGCAATCACACATTACTGTGCTCATTAATGGTGAATCAGGTACAGGCAAAGAGTTGGTGGCGCATGCACTGCATCGACACTCACCGCGTAGCAGCAAACCATTTATTGCGCTGAATATGGCAGCCATTCCGAAAGATTTGATTGAAACCGAACTTTTTGGACATGAAAAAGGTGCATTTACAGGTGCCAATACACAACGTCAGGGACGCTTTGAACAAGCCAACGGCGGCACCTTGTTTTTAGATGAAATTGGTGATATGCCTTTTGAAACCCAAACCCGCTTATTGCGCGTCTTGGCAGATGGTGAATTTTATCGGGTTGGTGGACATATTCCTGTCAAAGTGGATGTACGGATTGTCGCAGCAACACATCAGGATTTGGAAAAACTGGTACAAGATGGACGCTTCCGTGAAGACTTATATCATCGCCTGAACGTCATTCGGATTCATATTCCTAAACTGGCGCATCGCAGTGAAGATATTCCAATGTTGGCACAGCACTTTTTGGCACGTGCAGGCAAAGAATTAGGCGTGAGTCCAAAAATATTGCGTCCTGAAACAGTCGAATATATGCAGCAATTGCCGTGGCAAGGTAACGTGCGCCAATTGGAAAACACTTGTCGCTGGCTTACCGTGATGATTACAGGACGTGAGGTCTATCCTGAAGATTTACCAACCGAACTCAAGCAAATTCCAATTGAAAAATTAGCCGAACATTCTGCGCTTCATGTGGCAGATCGGGTATCTATGCAGCATTGGGATGAATTACTTGGGCAATGGGCAGTACAAAAGTTAAAAAATGGCGAGATGAAACTTCTGGATATCGCCATTCCAATGTTTGAACGCACCTTAATTAATGCTGCACTGCAACAAACCCGTGGACGTAAACGTCATGCCGCTGAATTATTGGGTTGGGGACGTAATACTTTGACGCGAAAACTCAAAGAATTAGGAATGGACAGTGCCGATGATGAAATAGAAGAAGATATGGAGAGCTAAACGCAGAAAAAATATCTAATCCATCAAAATATAGGGAAATTCAGCTTTTGAATTTCCCTATTTTTATATCTTAGACTCTCTAAGTTAAGTGCAATTAAGCCGCGGTAAATCCAACATAGCGAGATAAACCTTGCACGCCTAAATCCGTTTTATAAATCAAATATTGCGGATAACGACTTGAAGTCAGTTCTTGCCACATATCCAACTGATCATCATGTGCATGAATTTCATCGACACTGCGTGGCATGGTTTGTTCAAATACATCTGAGGCATATTCAAAACCCAAATCCATTGCGACAAACAAAGTATGCTCGCAAGGCTGAATATATTGTTCTTCTGCCCAATCAATAACAGCATGTTGGCAATGTGGGCAAAGCAAATTTTCAGTCGCAGGCGTATTCAGTTCAATGAGTTGATATGGCATAGAGCAGCATCACCAATAGTAAAATAGATAAACATAAAATCTGTTTGCATCATAACAAGCAATTTCTATATTTTGCGCTAAGCACGGCTTATAATTATAGAAATTTTTTTAATTATACTTATGGCAACTCTAGAAAATGCAATTACACTTGCAGTACAACAACATACAGGGCAGCTAGATAAAGGCGGTCAGCCTTATATTTTGCATCCCTTACGTGTAATGTTGCAATTACAACAGCCCGATCAGCAAATTGTCGCTGTACTGCACGACATTCTTGAAGATACCCACACCACAGCACAAGACCTGCAAAATTTAGGATTTCAAACGCATATTATTCAAGCAATTCAGGCGCTCACCAAACTGCCGCATGAAACTCGTGTTCAAGCGGCTATGCGTACTGCACAAAACCCGCTTGCCTGTGCTGTAAAAATTGCAGATGTGCAAGACAACATGAATTTAACGCGGATTCCCAATCCTACAGCACGTGATTTAGCCCGTTTAGAAGAATACCGACAAGTTTCAGAGATTCTGCAAAAAGCACAGCAATAAAGCACAATTAAAGATTGACAACATGCAACGATGCCACTTTAATTTAAGTATTGTTGCATAAATGGAATTTAGTCATGCTTACAGATTTGGATGATTTTTATTGTTTTGCCCAAGTGGTCGAACATGGTGGATTTAGTGCAGCAGAACGCGCCACCGATATTCCAAAATCCAAACTTAGCCGACGCGTACACAACCTAGAAGAACGCTTAGGTGTGCGTTTAATTCAGCGCAGCTCACGTCATTTTGCGGTCACAGAAATTGGTATGAATGTGTATCGGCATGCGCAAGTAATGATGAATGCTGCCCAAGCCGCGCACGACTTGGTCGATCACCTAAGTATTCAACCGCGTGGTGTAATTAAAGTCAGCTTACCTGTTTCAATTGCACAAAATGAAATTGCCAAAATCTTGCCTGAGTTTTTGAAAGCCTACCCTGAAATTAAAGTACAGCTAATTGTCAGCAACCGTCGTGTCGATATCGTCAACGAAGGGATCGACATTGCCCTGCGTGTCCGCTCAAATTTAGATGATGATCCAAGTTTGGTGATTCGCAAATTCAGCAACATCGAACAACATCTATTTGCCAGTCAGGCTTATTTGAATGAATTTGGCGATTTGAAAAAACCTGAAGATTTAAGTCATCATAAAATTTTAAGCATGTCGGATGAGCATTTAGATCAATACATGGTTGTGCATGATCAACAACAGCAACCGAAAAAAATTAAGGTCAACCCTACAGTCATGGGTTCAGATTTAATGATGCTAGCGCAATTGGCACGACAAAATTGTGGCATTGTGTTGTTGCCTGACACGATTGTTGAAGATTATGTTGCATCGGGTGAATTGGTTCGTGTTTTACCCGACTGGCACGCACCGCATGGTATTTTCCATGCCGTCTATCCATCACGCCGTGGTTTATTACCTGCTGTACGTGTATTTATCGACTATTTGGTCGAAAAGCTAACCATTCGTTAGCACATAGGATCTTTTGATTTCAGATACGAAACAGCAAAAAAAAAGCTTATCTAAGACAGATAAGCTTTGAAAACTACAATCTAAAATAAGAAAGCTAAAACAAAGAAACTACAGCAAGTATCTTTGACTTCAATTATAGCGATTGTTCATTTTTTAACAAATAGTTTAAAACTAAAGTCTAAGATGTTTTATCTATCAGTCTTAACCTGAAAGCATTCGTGCATTAAATTTCAGGATAACTCCCCGTACCTTCTGGCCACGGCGATAACACTTCAAAGCCTGTATCAGTCACAGCAACCATGTGTTCCCATTGTGCAGAAAGTGATTTATCTGTCGTCACCACCGTCCAGCCATCTTTCAGTTCTTTCACACGCGCTTTGCCCGCATTCACCATCGGCTCAATGGTAAATACCATGCCTTTTTTAAGCACCAAGCCTTGTCCAGGCTGACCATAATGCAGCACACTTGGTTGTTCGTGATACACCTGCCCAATACCATGTCCGCAATATTCACGCACAATGCTAAACCCTTCACGATGCGCCACACTTTGAATGGCATAGCCAATATCGCCCAAAGTCGCGCCCGGTTTCACCGCATGAATCCCTGCGCGCATCGCCTCATAAGTGGTATCGACCAGTTTTTTCGCTTCTGGTTTCACCTGACCCACATAGTACATACGACTGGTATCACCATAAAAACCATCTTTAATCACTGCCACATCAATATTAATAATGTCGCCATCTTTTAAAATGGTTTTGGATGATGGAATACCATGACAGACCACTTCATTGGGTGAAATACAGGTGGTTTTGGTATAACCGTGATAGCCCACATTGGCAGGAATGACTTTTAAGGTATTTACAATATAATCGTGACACAAATCATCTAAGTATTCTGTCGTGACTCCGGGTTTGACATGCTCACCAATCATCTGCAACACCTGAGCAGCCAAACGCCCCGAAATGCGTAATTTCTCAATATCTTGCTCTGATTTAATGCTGACTTTAAGGGCACGCATGATGAACTCCTGACCTGAAGCCTGAGATTATAGCCGTTATTTAAAACCTACTCAAACCTACTCAATGTGGGTTTGATGTTTAATTCCTACTTCACCATCAAGAACCTAAAACATTTGCTTTAGGGATTACCTCAATTCCATAGGCTGTCACGGTGTAACTCACCGCCTTAATCACCACTTATGCAGTGATTAAATCTTTATCCGCATATCGCAGGATATTAATTGATGCATTAACATCACGATTTTGGATGGTTTGGCAAACTAAGCACATCCACTCTCGCGCAGAAAGTGTGAGAGATTGATTTAATGCACCACAGCACGAACACATTTTACTACTTGGGAAGAATCGACCAACCGAAAGTACCGATTTTCCATGCTGTTTGGCTTTATAAATCAACTGCCTTTTAAACTCATAAAAACCCATATCGGATATAGCTCTTGCGAGTTTACGATTCCTCAACATGCCTTTAACATTCAAATCTTCAATCGCAATCACATCAAAACGTGTTACCAAATCCGTTGTGACTTGATGAAGATTATTCTTGCGTAGACAGGCAATTTTATAGTGCAGGCGAGATAGCTTGGCTTTTGCTTTTTCTCGATTCTGACTACCTTTTTTCTTACGACTAAAAGACTTGTTGAGTCGCCTTAGTTTTGCAAGCTGTCTTTTAAGTGGTGCATTAGAAGGAATAACCTCACCATTTGAAAGGGTGGCAAGATTAGAGACACCCAAATCAACACCGATACTTAAACCTGTTTTCGGTTTAAGCTTTTCGATCTGGGTGAGTTCGACAGCGATTGATACAAACCACTTACCACCTTGTTTAAATATTTTGGCCGAGAGAATTTTACCCTTATAGCGCAGATTCTCAGTCATTTTCACCCAACCCAAATTAGGGATTTTAATAGACCGACCCTTTACGCTAAATTGATCATTTGATAATGAAAAACGGTCATCCTTGCCTTTTTTTCTTGGCTTGGGGTATCCTGATTTGCCGTTAAAAAATCTATCAAAAGCACTACCCAACTGCTTAATCGCCAACTGTGGTGCGCACTTAGTCACTTTCTTCATGAAAGGATATTTTTCAAATTTAAAAGTGTTTAGGTGCTTTCTTAATTTACTCTCTTTAGGTCTATTAAGAAGCATTTCATTCACCGCAACATCATAATACTCACACTGATCTAGATATTCCTTATCAGCCTTGTATTGTCGCTGCCACTCTCTTAAAGCCCAATTATACGACAAACGAGCAACACCACTTGCCTGAGCAAAATGGCTTGCTTGTTTATTATTGGGCATCAATTCAATGATATGCCCTCGTATAAATCGACTCATAGTGCTTCTTTGACCGCCTGTATTAGCTTTTGGTTCTTTTTACTTCGGCTTCCATATAATCGTGCTGAAAATACAGTGATAATTTCCAGGACATCTTGAGACAGTTCCTCCTCAAAACTCAAATTTTCACCCTGATTAATAATTACAATTTCAACATTCCGAGCTTCACATAAAGCAAAAACCAATTCAGCACCAAAACGTAATAATCGATCTTTGTGGGTTAAAACCAATCGACCAATTTCATTATTAATAATTCCATCCAAAAGAGCCTTAAGCCCTTTTTTGTGATAATTCATCCCTGAGCCTAAATCACTAATAATCTCAAATGTCCATCCCTGCTTGGCACAGTACATTTCCAAAACTTGTTTTTGTCGCTCAAGATCAGCCTTTTGATCGTGACTAGATACTCTTGCATAAGCAATAGTTTTTCGGCTGTTCTGAATTGATAGATCATGGATAAGTTCAGGTGTGATCTTGCTTAGATCGTAACGTCTGTGATTTTTTGGGGTTCTATCTGCGACTAAAGTGCCTTCCTCATCCCATCTTCTTAGGGTTTGGATGGAAACACCCAGTGTTTTAGCTGCAACGCCAATACTAACATATCTACTCATTTGTATATAATAATATAGAAATAGGTAGATTTCAACTAGCAGTTATTAACCCTTTCGGCTTGTAAAATCAGCTCAAGCTGCCAAACAAGTATCCATCGTCATGCGACCAACAGTTTTGTTTAAGAACTGCGCATTTAAAATAGCAACCAAAACTTATACTAGATAAGCCATCTATACTATGTGGGATCAGCATTTTTCAAAAATACATCAGATAAACAGTAAGTTATTTAATTTTTATAGTGAAGATTAAAATAGCCTACAAACACATATCATAAAAAATATTCATATGACCTATAAAATAAATTAGAAAATCATAGCTCGATCTACTAAAATCGCTTTCTTTTGTTTACATCTTATTTCTCTCCCATGACGAATTTACGCACACGGGATATTATTGCCTTGGGTTTTATGACCTTTGCGCTGTTTATTGGTGCAGGTAATATTATTTTCCCACCTATCGTGGCACAGCAAGCGGGCGAACACGTCTGGCTTGCTGCGCTCGGTTTTCTCATTACCGCAGTTGGCTTACCCGTGATTACCATTATGGCGTTGTCACGTGTCGAAGGTTCTATACAAATTTTAAGTTCGCCTTTAGGCAAAATCGCGAGCTTAATTTTAACAGTCGTCTGTTATTTAGCGGTTGGCCCGCTTTTCGCCACACCACGTACCGCTACCGTATCTTATGAAATTGGTTTCTCTGCCTATTTTGGCGATTCCGCGAGCACCTTATTCATTTATAGCGCCATCTATTTTGCCTTGGTGATGTTAGTTTCACTGTATCCACACAAAATTTTAGATACAGTGGGCTATGTACTTTCCCCGCTTAAAATTCTGTCATTACTAATTTTAGGCATCACTGCATTTATTATTCCGACAGGTACAATTTCACCTGCCATTCACAATTATGTGAACAGTCCTGTATCTGAAGGCTTTATTAACGGTTATCTCACTATGGATACCTTAGGTGCATTGGTATTCGGGATTGTGATTATTAATGCGATTCGTTCACGTGGCGTAACTGATAAAAAACTCATCACCCGCTATGCGGTATGGGCAAGTTTAATTTCAGGGATCGGTTTAACTTTAGTTTATCTAAGCCTATTTAAACTGGGGATGGGCAGTCACGATGTTGCCGCCAATGCCAGTAATGGTGCAGTCATTTTACATGCCTATGTGCAACATGCTTTTGGCGGATTTGGCTCGGTATTTTTAGCTGCAATGATTTTTATTGCCTGCATGGTTACGGCAATTGGACTGACATGCGCATGTGCTGGATATTTTGAGCAAATTACTAAAATTCATTATCGCCGTTGGGTATTTATTTTAGTGGGCTTTGCCTTTGTTATTTCCAATCTTGGACTCACCAAACTCATTGCAGTTTCAGTGCCTATTTTAAGCGCGATTTATCCACCTGCAATTGTGGTCATTCTACTCAGCTTTTTCTGGGGATTATTCCGTATTCCAACCCGCGTGATTGCACCTACTGCCGCAGTTGCATTGCTCTTTGGCATCATTGATGCAATGAAGGCCGCAGACTTAGCTAGATTCTTGCCAACCACACTGACCAATTTTCCCCTGAGTGAACAAAACCTCGCTTGGTTGATTCCTGCATTACTGATTTTTGTATTCGCTACAATTCATGATCGAATGAAAAAATAGCCAGTACGGACTTCGAGCTCGGCTATTTTTTCAAGTCATGCTCTATTTTCGAGCTGTATTGTATTAAAGTCGTGTTTTATCCAAATACGAATTTAAGTTAGACAATAATTGTCAGGTTTTACCCAAACCCGCACTTATTGTTTCTTGTGCTAAAACTGCCTCTTTTTAAGGCAATTTATCAGTCATGATAATAGCAACCCAAATAATTATTTGGTATAAATAAACAAATGAAATTAAAATATTTTCAATAAAAAACTAAAACAAAATAAATCATTCACCCATTTTAAGCAGAGCTCAAATTAACGCTAAAGTCGTATAGTCGCCCTCAAAATTAGCTGGCATAAAATATGCAAGTACGATTGAAATCGTATTTAAATGGCTTAAAAAACACACTACTTTTTATTATTTTGTAAATAAATGATAACAAATAGTAGTATTTCATATGAAAATGATGTTTTTTATCAAAATATGACTATAAGGGCTTGAAATAGTTTGCTAAACAAGGTAGAACAATAAAACCAATCTGACTAAAATGCTCTGATTTTAGTGATTTATAACAAGGAGGGATGGAGATGTTTTCACATTTCAATACGCAAGTCTTCATTAACGCTCTGAAGGCTAACCAAAATCTAGTTACTTTTTTAAGCACCACTTTTGCACTGATGCTGACCCTATTGCTCCAAGGCTCAATTCAAGGCAACTTGAAACCAACCTATTTTTTATATGCCTTATTGGTATGTATAGCCTTTGCGATTTGGACATCCATTGACCAAAAGTTTCGTGAACATAAAAACGTAGAAGTTCATTAATCATACCCTAGCACCCACTCATTTTAGCTTTTTCGCTTTCACTTTGCGGCAGATGGATCACTCCTCTGCCGCCAAACTCAAAAAGTAGATTCTAATCATCATTCCTGATCTACAGCAAAAATCTCAAAATCTTCTACGGGCTACCAAGAAAAAATTAAACTGAGCAATTAGAATTACAACAATCCATAGATTGCGCCAAGCAATAACACACTAGTCCCACCCAATTCAGCCACAATCAATAACAGCATCGCCAAACTCATGCACCAACTTGGCAATGTCCATGCTGCAATTTGATGCGGTTGTTTAAATTGATTAGTGGTATCTTTAAGCAATCCATGCAAGATATAACTCAGAATAGAAAAGCTAAAAAATACTAAATTTAGAATCACACAAATTAAAATTACAGTGGCATCCCAAATACAAAAATAAGCCAAGACCGCTAAAATTAAACTTGCAGGTGCATATAACAAACTACTGCGATGTGCGATATCCACATAATAATGAGCACGCGCTTGGGCAGAAGCACGAATTTGCCAATATTTCCACACGCCTGTAAGCATCCCCACCCACAAAAATATTCCACTGAAAATAATCGCAAGGCGCACTGCCAAAGATAAACTTTCCATGTTTAACACTCTTTTATTTTTCGTGTGGCTATTTAACTACACTCGCAGACTACTAAGCTTGACTTTAGAGTCAGAATAAATACAAGTTTCTTTTTGGAACTCGTGTAAAGTAACTTTATTCTCATCATCCTTAAAACATTATGAGCACATTTGAAAGCTTAAATATTATATGTGCAGATGGTTATGCCCTCGCTGCCCGTTATTATCCAAATCAATATACACAAGCACAGCGTCTACCCGTCTTGATTTGTCCCGCGACAGGCATTACCAAGAATTTTTATCACGCTTTTGCCACATGGCTAAATGAACAAGGCTATGCTGTGCTGTGTTTTGATTTTCGTGGTATTGGTGATTCGTTACACGAACCATTGAAACAATGTGAAGCCAGTATTGTTGATTGGGGGCAGTTAGATATTCCTGCAGCAGTAAATACTTTGCTGCAAAAAACGCAAGCTGAACAAGTGGTTTTATTGGGACACAGCGCAGGCGGACAATTACTGGGGATTAATCCTGAATATCATAAAGTGGCAAAAGTCGTAGCTGTTTCAGGCTCTACAGGCCACACAAAAGGTTTAAAAGGTCGTACTCGCCTACTTGCCCCTGTGATGTTTAAAGTTATTTTTCCACTTGCCAGAATCACACATGGTTATGGCCCAACCAATGCAATTGGCATGGGCGAAAACCTACCTAAAAATGTGGCCCAACAATGGGCACAATTTTGTAGCAAACCCGGCTATGTCATCAATGCTATAGGCAAAACAGTTTCACAGCATTATCACGATGAAATTCGTTGCCCGATTACTGCTATTTGGAGTTCGGATGATGAGATTGCCACCGAAGCCAATGTGAAAGATTTACTCCGTCTCTATCCCCATGCATCGACTAATATGATTGAACTTAAACCAAAGCGTTATCAGCATAAAGCCATTGGGCATATGGCGATGTTTAAAAAGTCACATCGAAATTTATGGAATGTGATTGAAAATCAATTGGCAGTTTAATTTTTAGTGGCGAAGTCACATACAAATTAAACATTTGTTTTAGTTTCTCGCTTTTTCTTTTCCCTGTTTAAGCAACCAAATTTGTAATCCTGTTTGGTTGTTTCTTTTTTTCTATTCCATGCCACATTTCATGTTCAGCTTTTAAAATCCAGACTTATCGCTGATACACATTTTCAGGATGAAACATCACAATCTTTTTATTACACCATAAAAAAGCTCCACCATTTCGGTAGAGCTTTTTGAGTGATTTAATTCAAAGCTTAGTAATTAGCGTAAGCGAATCATCACAGTTTTAATACGGTTACCATCAAGTTCTGTCACTTCAAAGTGCACACCTTGATAATCCAACTGCGTGCCGACCTGAACTTCACCTTGGGTTTTATCTAAAATCAAACCTGCAACGCTAATGTAGCCTGCATCTTCTTCAATCAGATCCATCATACCCAGTTCAAGTTCAAGCTGGTATAAATCCAGCATACCTGTTGCTTTCCATTCGTTTTCATTGGTTTTAACCAAATCTAACTGTTCGTCTGCATCAGGGAATTCACCTGCAATCGCTTCAAACACATCAAGCGGTGAAATCAAACCTTGAACATTACCAAACTCATCGCTGACTAAAACCAAAGAACCTTTAGAGGTACGTAACGTATTGATCGCATCAATCACTTTCATTTTTTCAAAAATGTAAATTGGACGCTGACGTTTAATTAAAGCTTTAAGCTCTTCTTCTTCGTCCAATACATCCAACAACTCTTTGGCACGTACAATACTAATGACTTTATCTAAACTACCACGACACACTGGGAATAAGCTGTGTGGTACAGATAGAATCTGTTCGCGGATTTGTTCAGGTGAATCTTCAATATCGACCCATGAAATTTGGCTACGTGGCGTCATAATTGATGCGACTGAACGCTCTGCCAAGGTCAAGACACCACCAATCATGTAGCGTTCTTCATCTGCAAACGCTTCTTGCGCTTCGTTATGCAAATCAGGGCTACTGGTTTCAACTCGCCCCCCCATCAATTTTAAAATTGAATCTGCAGTACGGTGACGTAACGGAATTTTTGCTTCATGTTTTGCAACATTGCGCTGACCAAATTGGTTAAACGCTTCAATAGCAATCGCAACACCAATACCCGAATAGATATAACCTTTAGGGATATGGAAGCCAAAACCTTCTGCAATCAAGCTGATACCAATTAATAGTAAGAAGCTTAAACACAAAATCACCACTGTTGGATGACGGTTCACAAAAGCAGTTAATGGCTTAGATGCAAGTAACATCACCAACATTGCAACCACCATGGCAACCATCATCACATAGATGTTGTCGACCATGCCAATTGCGGTAATGACTGAGTCTAAAGAGAAAACTGCATCTAGAACAACAATTTGTGCTACAACTGCGGCAAAACTTGCATAAACCACATTGGTCGTGACTTTGACTTCGGGTTTGCCTTCCATCTTCTCATGCAACTCTCCTACCGCCTTATAGACGAGGAACAAACCGCCACCCAAGAGAATGAGGTCACGCCCTGAAAAGGTTTTTTCAAATAAGGTAATTAACGGTTCGGTTAAAGTAACCAACCAAGAGATTGCAAATAACAATCCTAAACGCATAAACAACGCTAAAGATAAGCCAATCACACGGGCTTTATCACGCTGTTCTGGGGGTAATTTTTCTGCAAGAATTGCAATAAAGACTAGGTTATCAATACCTAATACGATTTCTAGAATAATAAGTGTAATTAAACCAACCCATATTCCCGGATCTAATAAAAACTCCATTAGTTCATAGCTCCGAGATAGTTAGCAGAAATCGAAATATAAAGTAGACCTGCGCACGGCGACGGATCCATAAAAGTAACCTTTTTAGCAATAGATAGCTTAATTATGCACAATCTTGAACATTTGTAATTAAATTTTTAATTTTTTTGAATAAAACTAAACAGTACGATCTATAAGATGGTTTTTACTTTATTTTTCACATTCTTAATTTTTTTAGAGCGATGACAGCCAAACAAAAGCCATGAGAATGGATTAAAAATGTCAAATGAATTGTAATGTATTTTTAGACGCATTAGTCATAGATTACAACTGTAAGCCAACCCACACTTTAATCTAAACTTAAAATATTGATAAAAAACAACTATTGTTAAAAGATTAGACCAAAGCTTATAATTTTTTTGCAAAATTCAACGCAATAACCCGCACTTTTACCTAAAAGCCAAGTGTACAAATGTATTTTTTTAACTAAAATGCAGCCTAAGTTGATGGTTAAATTGATAATTCAACTTATAAAACCAGATAACTCACTACTAATCCAAACTAAAACAATTCTATAGGATTAATTGATATGACACATGAATATGGATTGAACTTAAACAAATGCCTACGCGCTTGGAAAAATAGCCATTTCAAAGCCAGCTTCTAAATCGAGATTCATCATATTTCGTCAGATTTCAACCAAATTTTAGCCACTGAAAGCATCTTGCTAAGCACATGAGTTTTCACATAAAATGTGAAATATCAAAAATACAATTAAAACAATGCAGGGAATATGCAATGTCCAAGAAATATTCAAAATTTCTACCATCCGCCGACCAATATGATATTGAACAATTTCCGTATTATTGGGTCACACAAGTACATGCTCAATATGTACAGAATGTCGATCAGGCACTTAAAAAGTATGGTTTAGATAATTCTCGCCGTCGTATTTTATTGGCATTAAGGTCAAAAGCACATGCGAGTGTGTCTGATTTGTCAGACATGGTGGTGTCAAAAATGTCAACTACAACTAAAATTGTTTATCGTTTAAAAGATGAAGGTTTGGTTGAAACTTATTCTTGTGATGATGATGCGCGTATCACTCGTGTCGTGCTTACTGAAAAAGGTAATGAGATGACCAACAAAATTAATGATCTGACTAGCGTTGTTTTAGAGCAGTCATTTGATGGTTTAACTCCACTACAAATTGAAAAAATGATGGAAAGTTTACGTCATATTTTTAATAATTTAGCACGCTAAACATCACGTTATTGTTCCACATCTGTTCTTATCCTATATAAGCACAAGATGTACTTAAAGATCGAAAAAATTGAGCTGGGGGCTTACTTTTTCGATCTTTGCTTTTGGTACATGTGAACACTCAAACTCGTCTAAAGGAAAGCCCTGCACAAAGCTGTGTATGTTCGGTGTTTTCAAACTTAGCCATTCATCTAAACGTGCATGTGGAATAACAATAACAGAACGTTTGACTGGCCCAGGCTCATGAAATTCCTTCATCATCGCGTGATCAATTGCGTCCATGGTAATCATACTCGCAGAACGGACAATTTCTTCCGTGCCTTGCCCATCCTTTAAACGGCAAATTTCATACAGTGCTGCAATAAAAAAGGCCTGTCCATCTTTACGACGTACACCCCAACGCTGCGGTTTACTGTCTATATATTTGGATTCATAAAATTCTGACACAACAATCGCGCCAAATTTACACTTATAAGCAGCTTCACTAAAACTTGGTTTTTCTAATAAAGTTTCGTTACGGCAATTATAGGTTTTTTGCGCAATACTTCTGTCTTCCGCCCATTTGGGAATCAAGCCAAAATTCACCGAGCGCCACTCTAAACCTTGTTCAGACTTAAACAATAGTGGCACACTCGAATTTGGATACGCTTCTTCAGCATATTCAAACGGAATTTCAGGCAGACCTAATGCAGATAATTGCGCTATGCTTATTGGTTTAAAATTGGCACACATATACAAATTGGATGATTAGACACACGCACTATATTATGCGTTTTGATCATGAACAGTAAGTGCGCACCCACGCATTCCTTCTTACTCAAACAAAACGCAGGACAAATAATTACCGTTAAGCTGGCAATGTCAGCCAATGCGTGCGGGTAAATTCTTCAAATATCCAGCGCCCATTAAAACGACCTAAGCCTGAGTTTTTCTCACCACCAAACGGTGCATTGGCATGATCGGCAACGGTAATACCATTAATATGTGTCATTCCAACATCAAACTGTGCTGCAAATTCTGC
The DNA here is from genome assembly GCF_013420425.1 of Acinetobacter sp. YH01007. Taxonomy (NCBI): domain Bacteria; kingdom Pseudomonadati; phylum Pseudomonadota; class Gammaproteobacteria; order Moraxellales; family Moraxellaceae; genus Acinetobacter; species Acinetobacter sp. YH01007. Next base: position 34,051 of record NZ_VOYC01000008.1, read on the forward strand.
ACCGCGTTCTACATTTGTAGTGCATACAGCAGCAGATAAACCATAGCGTGTATCGTTCGCTAACTGTAAGGCATGTGCGGTATCTGCTGCTTTGAGAATCGGTAAAATAGGTCCAAAACTTTCATTTTGTACAATTTCTGAATCGGCAGCGACATTCACAAAAACATTTGGTGCAACTAAGTTCCCCGTAACCCCGCCCGCATAAACCAATTCTGCACCCTGCGCCTGTGCTTTTTGAATAATATGCTGATGCTTTTTCACCTGTTCTGCATTAATAATTGGCCCAATCAAGGTGTCATTTTTATTCGGATCACCTACTACTAATTGCGACACACTTGCTAACAATTTTTCAAGATAGGCTGCATAAATAGACTGATCGACAATGACCCGATTGGTACTCATGCAAATTTGACCTTGATGCAAAAAGCGCCCCATCACAGTTAGTTCTACGGCCAAATCTATATCTGCATCATCCAAAATGACTAAAGGTGCATTGCCACCGAGTTCTAAGGCGACACGTTTTAAATGCTCACCCGCAACGGCCAGTTGCCCTACATGCTGTCCAACTTCTGTAGAGCCTGTAAATGAAATCATTTTAGGAGTTACATGCTCAACAAAGTAATCACCAATTTCACGACTCGCACCCGCCACCACATTGAGTACGCCTGCAGGCAAGTCTGCTTCTTCGAACAGTTTACCGAGTATAGTTCCACCTGTGACTGGCGTATCACTGGCAGGTTTGAGCACTACACTATTACCACAAGCAATCGCTGTAACCACTGAACGCATAGACAAATGGAAAGGGAAATTCCACGGACTGATCACAGCAATAACACCCAAAGGTTTACGCAAAACAACACTACGGACTTTCGGATCTTTGCTTTCCAGTTGCGTCGTGGTCATTTGCTCGGGAAATTGTGCAGCTTCTTGAATAATCCCTAAAGCAGCATCGACTTCGATATTGGCTTTTAAACGGGTACTGCCCGACTCATCAATCAGCCACTGGATAATTTCTTCGCGTCGTTGCTGAATGACTTGCTCTAAGTTCTTAATGATGTATTGACGCAGACTTGTGGATTGAATCAATTGTTCATCAAAAGCTTTTTGCGCTGTACTATAGGCACTATCAACATCTACCACGCTGGCGCCCTGCATCTCAAAAATTGTAGTTTGATGATATGGATTCAAGTTTGGAATGGTTTTAGTAGATGTCCCAACCGACCACTTGCCGCCAATAAATTGTTGATTCAAATCTTGATATGCTGGCATGTATTTGTCCTTGCGCTACTTTTTATATATGACTTTCACTCTACTCCGCAGCTTGATGTTTTTCTAGCAGCAAGTACATCCTGTAACTATTCAGCTGCAAAATTTTCAAAAAACCATAAGCAAAATACAGGCAACAAAAAAGCCTCCGAAGAGGCTCATTTGTTTGTATTACACAATCAGTAAATCAAATCCTAAAGGATTAATCACCTGTATAACCTTTTAACTTTAAACGCGCTGCGTGTAAAAGTGGCTCTGTGTAACCAGAAGGTTGCTCGCCACCTTTGAAGATCAAGTCAGATGCAGCTTGGAATGCAATGTTATTAGCAAAGTCGTTAGACATAGGCGTGTATAGTGGATCATCAGCATTTTGTTGATCTACAATTTTCGCCATGCGCTGCATTACTTCTTCAACCTGTTCACGCGTTACAATTCCGTGACGTAACCAGTTGGCAACGTGCTGAGAAGAAATACGTAAAGTTGCACGGTCTTCCATCAGGCCCACATCATTGATGTCTGGAACTTTAGAACAACCTACACCCAGATCAACCCAACGAACGACATAACCCAAGATACCTTGGCAGTTATTTTCCAGTTCTTTTAGTTTCTCTTCTTCAGACCAGTTGGTATCAGTTGCAAGAGGTGGAGTTAACAAATCATCTAAAGGCAATGCTTCAGTTGCAAGCAATTCTTGCTGACGGTTTGCTACATTAATTTGATGGTAGTGAATCGCGTGAATCACTGCACCTGTTGGAGACGGAACCCATGCACAGCTTGCGCCTGCTTCAGGATGTTCAGTCTTGGTTTTGTACATGTCTAACAGCATGTCTGGTTTTGGCCACATGCCTTTACCAATCTGTGCTTTACCACGTAGACCTGTTTGTAGACCTACCATGACGTTACGGTTTTCGTAAGCTGGGAACCATTTTTGGCCTTTGATTTCGCCTTTACGAACAAATGGACCTGCTTCCATGAAGGTATGGATTTCATCACCTGTACGATCCATGAAACCGGTGTTAATAAAGATGGTACGGTCTTTCGCCTGAGCAATACAGTTTTTCAGGTTAACAGAGGTACGACGCTCTTCATCCATGATACCGATTTTCAGGGTTTTAGCAGGTAAGCCAAGCGCTTGTTCAGCACGTTCAAACAGCTCAACCGCAAATGCTACTTCTTCTGGACCGTGCATTTTTGGCTTAACGATATACATAGAACCGGTACGTGAGTTCTTGATCGTGTTCTCACCACGGATATCAGCCACAGAAAGCAATGGAGTGACCAATGCATCCATGATGCCTTCATAAATTTCTTCGCCATCTACAAGGATCGCCGGGTTTGTCATCAAGTGACCCACGTTACGAAGCAGCATCAATGAACGGCCATGAACCTTGGTCTCACCGCCTTCAACATTTTTGAAGGTGCGGTCAGCATTTAGTTTACGGGTAATGGTCTTGCCATTTTTCTCGATAGACTCTTCAAGCGTACCTTTCATCAAGCCTAACCAGTTACGGTAGCCTTCAACTTTTTCTTCAGCATCAACTGCTGCAACAGAGTCTTCCAAGTCTTGAATCGTCGTTACAGCCGCTTCAAGCACAACATCTTTCACGCCAGCTGCATCTGTCTGTCCAATTGGGCTGTTTGCATCAATCTGGATGACTGCGTGCAGGCCGTTATTTTTCAGTACGATTTCAGTTGGTGCAGAAGCTTCGCCATTGTAACCAACGAATTTAGAGCTATCCGCAACAGTTGTTGTAGAACCATCTTTTAGGCGAACAACAAGTTTGTTTGCTTCTACAGCATATTGAGTCGCGTCGGCATGTGAACCTTGCGCCAATGGGAAAGTTTCATTTAAGAAGTTTTTCGCGAATGCAATTACTTTTTCACCACGAACTGGGTTGTAGCCTTTACCTTTTTCTGCGCCATTTTCTTCAGAAATAACGTCAAAACCGTAAAGTGCGTCATATAACGAACCCCAACGTGCGTTTGCTGCGTTCAAGCAATAACGTGCGTTACGTACAGGTACTACGAGCTGTGGACCAGCCAATAATGCGATTTCTTCATCAACATTTTCGGTGGTAATTTGAAAATCTTCTACTTCTGGTAATAAGTAGCCAATTTCAGTCAAGAAAGCTTTGTAAGCTTCTAATTCAAATGTATTATTGCGGTGCCATTCATCAATTTTAGCCTGAAGCTCATCACGCTTTGCGAGTAATGTTTTGTTCTTAGGGCTAAGATCGACAACGACTTGCTCAAAGTTTTTCCAGTATGTATCACTGTCCAAACCAGAACCTGGTAATGCTTCATTTTCGATGAAATCGTAAAGTTCTTTAGCAATCGCTAACTTGCCTTTTTGAATACGTGCAGTCATTGTCTTTCCTGATATTGCTACTTTTTATACAAGAGATTCTAGTATACTGATTTATATTTAGCTGAATAGTATTATCACATTTCAAAATAACGATCATTTATTACAAGATGAATGACAACAATCATCATAAATCCTGATCAGAAACACGACACTATTACTCATCTAAATACACTTTTACAGTGTATAAAGTTTTTGAAATGTCGAAATTAGACTTAAGTTCAGATTTTGTTGTAAAAATCGACGTCAGTCTTATTGCAACCCTTCAAGATTAAGCCATGTTTATGACAAAATGTCGATAAAACCAACAGTCACATCTTTTCTATCATAAAAAAGCGCCTAGTTCTAGGCGCTTAAAAGATCAACTGATTTGATGTTTGGCTTCGGTGGCCTGTATCTGTCGATGTTCTTCATTTAAGTAATCATCAGACTGCATTTCCAATAAACGTGAACGTGTGCGTTCAATTTCAAATGCCAGTTTTTCGCCCTGATAAATTTCAATAATCGAATCTTCAGAAGTCAGTAATAACTTGACACCACGATCATAAAATTCATCGACCAAATAAATAAAACGACGTGTTCCTTCAGACAAGAAGTCTGTTAAATGCGGTACATTGCTCACCAAAACCGTGTTGTAGATGTTGGCAATTTCAATAAAGTCTGCAGGACTACGCGGTTTAAAGCACAGTTCTGAAAATTCACACCACAACACATCTTCAGTATGCGCAATTGTTTCAACAATACGTTGGTTGATAATAATTGGCTCAGAAGAATAATGTTGTGTATTACTCAAAGCACTGAAACGCTGTGCCATCCAGTTTTGATTATCATGCGTTAAAGGCGATTTAAATAATTGCGCCTGTTTCAAAACACGTAAGCGATAATCTACACCAGCATCGACATTTAGCACTTGGCAATGTTTTTTGACCATTTCAATGGTTGGAATAAAACGATCTCGATGGATACCATTTTTATATAAACCGTCTGGGGCGATGTTAGATGTTGCCACCAAAGTAATGCCACGATGGAATAATTTTTGGAACAAGTCACTCAGAATCATCGCATCAGTCACGTTAGATACGAAAAATTCATCGAAACAAATCACCACTGCATCTTTATAAATTTGGTCTGCAACAGAATCGAGCGGGTTACGCTGCCCTGAAAGTTTGTTCAGTTCACGATGCACATGCTGCATAAAGTGGTGAAAGTGCATACGTGTTTTACGTCTAAATGGAATCGAGTCGTAAAACTGATCCATGAGCCATGTTTTACCACGACCTACACCACCCCACATATAAACACCCTGTGGTGCTGTTTGGCGGCGGAAACGGCGGAACGCTTTTTTTGATGCTTTATAGCGTTGAATTAATTCCTGCCACACACGCTCAAGTTCGTGTATAGCCTGCGCCTGCGCATCATCTGGCATAAATTGTCCAGAGGCTAACGCTTGTGCATAACGCTCCGCAGGCGATAATGGAGTAAAGGCTGTGGTTTGTGGCGAATTAAAATCAGACATATTCATCAGTACTTATTTGGGCAAATAGATTATAACGAAGATCGAATCACGAGATATAGCACTTTGGCATAGTTTGCAAAATACTTAGGCTATTTTGTATATTGGCGTGGACTTTGTCCAAACCACCGCTTAAAGGCATGATTAAATGCTGCGGGTTCTGAATAACCAAGTAACTCTGCAATCATTTCAATTGAATATTCCTGATATTCAATTAATCGCAATGCTTTATCTTTGATGAGATCTTCACGAATTTGTTTATAACTGGTGTTCAGTTGTTGCAGTTGATGGCGCAATGTCCGTTCAGGAATTTGCAAAGCATGTGCTGTTTCTGCCATGCTCGGCATACTGCCCTGTTGTAACTCCAAATAATCTTTTACGCGCTGCACTACCGAAGGCGCATCATCTTCAAGTTTAAGTCGCTCTAACTCAATCACACACTTGGCTTCATAACTGCTAAAAGTGACTGCATCGGCAGAGGGAATACGTGCTGTGAGAACTGCATCATCAAACCAAAATGCTGCTTGTGATTGATTAAAAACAATATCTTGACCGTAATAATCATAAAAAGTTTGCAAAACTTCACTTTGCTGCGGCTGTACAAATGGCAATTCTATGCGAATACGTGGCGCACTCATCCCCATCATTTTATATAGGTCTTGAATAAATTTGAATGTGCCTGAAATTTCACACTGCGCACGTAATACACCTAAACTACTATGTAAATCATTGGGTTGATAACACAATGCAATATGTCGCGTGCTATGTTGTAAACTTAGTTTCCCGCTTAAATGCGTCAATCCCTGATATTGAATCCCTTTTTCTAATGCAGTGGCAATATCTGGACTGGTCACCAATAACATCAATAAAGGACCATAACCTGCCAAAGCATAATGCTGTCCAATAAACAGCCCCATTTCAGGTTCTACATCTTCACCAATCACTTTTAGAATATCCCATTCCAAACTCGGATGAATGATTGAACTGGTATCTAGCGCATCTGCACGCAAGCCGATACTTTGCAATTTTGCATCGACATCAACGCCTGCTTTACGCATGCCTTGTATTAAATACATTAAGCCAAGTATGGATCTTTTCATAAAATGAACAGTGCGAAACGGAATATCCTTTTTACCCGATTCGTCCACAGATAGAAATTGCCGAAAATATCAATTTTTATGTCAGCACGATCATGTTACCGCATGCTGGCTTATTCTATCCTGACTCAAACAAAATAAATATAAGGATATCTTCATGCAGGATGCAGCAGCGTATTATCAAGTCGCAATTATTGGTGCAGGCTTTGGCGGATTAGCCATGGCGATTCGTTTACTACAACGCAATATTCATAACTTTGTGATTTTAGAAAAGTCTGATGAAGTGGGTGGTACTTGGCGTGAAAATCAATACCCTGGTGCGGCTTGTGATGTGCAGTCGCATCTGTATTCATTGTCATTTGCACCCAAAACTGACTGGTCAAAACGCTATGCCGAAGCACCAGAAATTTTTCAATATATTCAAGATGTGGTGCAACAATTTAATCTGCGTGAATATTGCCAATTTAACAGCGAAGTGGTGCATACCGAATACCATGAAAAAGACTGTGTATGGCATGTTGCGTTAAAAGATGGCAGACAATTGAGTTGCCAATATTTAGTCTTTGCTTCTGGCCCACTGCATGTGCCACAAATCCCGCACATTAAAGGCATTGAAAAGTTTCAGGGCAAGGTTTTTCACTCGTCTCAATGGGATCATCAATACAACTTAAATAGCAAAGTTGTGGCATCTATTGGCACAGGCGGCAGCGCGATTCAATACATTCCTGAAATTGCACCTCAAGTTAAACAGTTATATGTCATGCAACGTACAGCTGCATGGGTCATTCCACGAGATGAACGCAAATATCTGAATATTGAGAAAAAACTGTTTAAACAAGCAGACTGGTTTAGAAAATTGCATCGTGCGCGTTTGTATTGGTCGAATGAATCACGTGCAATTCCAATCATGCAACCTAGCGTGATGAAATATACCCAAAAACTGGCAGAAGCCTTTATTCGTTTTCAGGTCAAAGACAAACAATTGGCACAAAAACTCACGCCTGACTACATTATGGGATGTAAACGTATTTTAGTGTCCAATAAATACTTCCCAACTTTTAACCGTGACAACGTCGAATTAGTGACTGATGCAATACAGGAATTGACTGCAGACAGCATCATCACCAAAGATGGTAAAATGCGAAAAATTGATTGTCTGATTTATGGCACAGGCTTTATTACCGATCCGCGTATCTATCTACAGCCATTTAGCTGCATTGGTGAACATGGCGTTGAATTAAAACAGGCATGGAAAGATGGCGCAGAAAGCTATTACGGCATTAGCCACAAAGGTTTTCCGAACCTGTTTCAGTTGCTTGGGCCAAATACAGTTTTGGCGCATAACTCGGTTATTTTTATGATCGAATCGCAAGTCGATTACATTCTGCAAATGATGGATTTGGTGGCACAATCACAGAGCAATGCAATTGTAGTAAAAGATCAAGTACAAGATCAATTTAACCACGATGTGCAAGACATGCTAAATAACACGGTTTGGCAATCTGGCTGTGTAAGTTGGTATCAACAAGATGGTGGAAAAAACTTTGCACTTTGGCCAACCTATACTTGGAAATATTGGCTAAAAACCAAGTCGCTGCATCCGAGTGATTTCAGATTAATCAGTAAAGCGGCATAAATTTCCGCTTTTAAAAGCAAACTGGCATAATCAACAGGTTTTTATCTATCTCCCACCTGTTGATCTCATGCAATCTCTTTGGCTGATTTTCCAATTACTCTGCTGTTTATGTCTAGGCTTTGTACTGGCAAAACGCCTCCCTCGAATAATCGAAAAAATTGCGTTTCAACTGCTTCCATATTTTAGCTATATCCTGCTAATTGCAATTGCGATGGAATTTTCACAAACGCTCGGTTCACTACAGCAGCCATCGCATATTCTATCTACAGCTTTACAGATTGCATTTGCTACATCAATTGGTGCTTTTCTGTGTTGTTATTTGCTTTACAAAGGTTTGGGGCTGCAAGCAACGCAAGGCAAAGTTTCATTACAGTTGTTGATTCAATCCTGCATCAACATCAGTTATGCCTTTTTTGCACTTTTGGCAGGCTACGTGCTGCATCTACTTTTTAGTGCTATGGATTTCCAAGTTCAGATCAACACTTGGTATTTACTGTTGCTGTTTATGTGGATGATTGGACTCGATCTCGCTTATTCGCCTTTAGATCGTTCTTGGCTGAATTGGAAAATTTTAATGGTGCCCGTAGGCTGTATTTTCGGTTCAGTTGCAGGGGTACTACTTTGCGCACTTTGGCTCCCCATCGCTCTACAAGATTTGCTTATGCTCTCACAAGGTTATGGATTTTATTCCATGAGCGGGATTGTGGTGTCGGAACTTCGCAATGCCGAATTGGGTAGTATTGCGTTAATGAATGATTTATTCAGAGAGATTTTTGCGATATTGCTGATGTATATTTTGGGATGGCGTTATCCACGTGCTGCAATTTCTGCCGCAGGCGCAACTGCCATGGACGTCACTTTGCCCATGGTAAAACAAGCCTGTGGCAACGATTTTATTCCACATGCCATGGTCAGTGGATTTGTATTGTCAATCCTTGCACCCATTGCTGTAAGTGTATTGGCTGCTATTTAAAAAGAATCAACAATTGTCCTCTCTCCCTCTGGGAGAGAGTTGGAGAGAGGGTTTGCGCTCTATTTAGGCGAGAGTTAGAGAGAGGGCTTATCTCCCTTTTAGAGAGTCAGCGATAGTAAAATTAAAGCGTCGCTAAAATATCTTTCAAAGTCTGACGTGGATTTTCAGATTTTGTAATTGGACGACCAATCACCAAATGCGTAGAACCATCCAGCATAGCTTGTTTGGGAGTCACAATACGTTTTTGATCATCGGCATTTGAGCCTTCAGGACGAATCCCTGGAGTTACTAAGGCAAAATCCTGCCCTAAGATTTCACGCAACATTTTGGCTTCTTGCGCAGAACACACCACACCATCTAAACCACTTTCTTGAGTGAGTTTAGCTAAACGCTGAACTTGCTCAAAAGGCTCAATATCTAAACCTAAATCTTTTAAATCTTCACGCCCCATAGAGGTTAGTACAGTCACTGCAATCAGTTGAGTCTGATAATTCCCTGCTTTTAAACGCTCCACACAGGTTTCCATCATTTTACGACCACCTGAGGCATGCACGTTGACCATCCATACGCCTAAATCTGCTGCAGCACATACAGCCTGAGCCGTTGTATTTGGAATATCGTGAAATTTCAAATCTAGAAAAACCTCAAAACCTTTGTCATGCAAGGCTTTCACGACTGCAGGACCTTCATGGGTAAATAACTCTTTACCAACTTTTACTCGACATAATGCAGGGTCTAATTGTTCTGCAATGGTTAAGGCGTCATATTGGCTTTTAGCATCGAGGGCAACAATGATACTCAAGAGAATTACCTATGGATTTGACAAAGAGTCGCTATTATAAAGTGATTCGTGCCAAGCAGATAGTCAAAAAGACAGCTTATCCCCCATCGCAGCGATAATCAGCCATTCGTCAAAGGCACACATAAAAAAACACCCCAAGATAACCTTGAGGTGTTGATGATCAATTCGCTCAACAGAGCAAATTAAAGTGCATTAGAAGAACGATCTTCAGTATGCACATCTAATACCGTTTTTTCATGACGAGTATGCGCAGCAGCTTCAGCAGCAGCCAGTTGAGCTGCATGAATTTGCTCTTTGCGTAGGTATTCAATATCTTTACGTAGTCGCTTAATTTCCCAACTATTTTGGAATACACGGAAAACCTGCACGCCCAACAATAACCCTAGCACCAAACCAAGTGCCAATGTAATCAGTAGCAATAGACCCAAACGCATTGCAGGCACTTGAGTAAATAACAGGTCAACTGAAAGTTCAGTGCCGTTTTGCAAAACCAATGCCAGAGAATATCCAAATAGAATAACTAAAATAGCGACTAGAACGTAACGCATAAACACCCCTAGGAATTTTATTTATTTACAGACTCGTTTACTGCATCACGTAGTGCTTTACCCGGTTTAAAGTGCGGTACAGCTTTAGCCGCAACTTCTACAGACTTACCTGTTTTTGGGTTACGACCTACACGTGGTTCACGGTGATGCAATGCAAAACTACCGAATCCACGAATTTCAATTCGGTTATCTGCCGATAGTGATGCAATCATTTGATCAATCATGATCTTCACAGCTTCTTCCACCAATGGCTCAGCCAAATGTGGATTTTTCAAAGCAATTCGTTCTATCAAATCAGACTTATTAAGTGCTTCAGTAGTCATCTGCGACCTCTTTAATTATCAAGCTACTTTTACCTAAACTGATAATAACCTGTTTAAATACAAAACGGTAGCGTAATAATTGAATACTACGCTACCGTTTACAGTATTTGTGTAAAAAGTATGTGCTAATTTACATTAACCATACAGTTTACCCGCAACTTAGTTGCCCATTTGAGCTTTGATCAAGTCACCAATTGTCTTAGGACCATTGTCTTGACCGCTAGTTGCAGTTTTCAAGTTAGCAACAGCTTCTTTCTCTTCAGCTTCGTCTTTCGCTTTGATAGACAAGTTGATAGAGCGAGATTTACGGTCTACGTTGATGATTTTCGCTTCAACTTCTTGACCAACTTCCAAGAACTTAGTTGCATCTTCAACGCGATCACGGTTGATTTCAGATGCTTTAAGTGTTGCTTCAACTTCGTCAGCTAACTTAACAGTTGCGCCACGAGCATCAACAGCAGTTACAGTACCTTTAACCAAAGCACCACGTTCGTTAGCAGCTAAGAAATCGTTGAATGGATCGCTGTTCAATTGCTTGATACCAAGGCTGATACGGTTGCCTTCAGCGTCTACAGAAAGGATAACCGCTTCAACAGTGTCACCTTTCTTGTAACGACGAATAGCTTCTTCGCCTTGCTCGTTCCAAGAAATGTCAGACAAGTGAACTAGGCCATCGATACCGCCTGGTAAACCGATGAAGATACCGAAGTCAGTGATTGACTTGATTGTACCTGAAACTTTTTCACCTTTGTCGTGGTTCTTAGCAAACTCTTCCCATGGGTTAGCACGAGTTTGTTTGATACCAAGAGAAATACGACGACGCTCTTCGTCCACTTCAAGAACCATAACGTCAACTTCGTCACCAATCTGAACAACTTTAGATGGGTGGATGTTTTTGTTAGTGTGGTCCATTTCTGAAACGTGTACTAAACCTTCAACGCCTTCAGCGATTTCTGCGAAACAGCCGTAGTCAGTTAAGTTTGTTACGCGAGCTTTAACGATAGAACCTTTAGGATAACGGCTCATGATCGCTAACCATGGATCTTCGCCTAATTGCTTAAGACCTAAAGATACGCGGTTACGCTCTTTGTCAAATTTAAGTACTTTAACAGTAACTTCTTGACCCACTTCAACCACTTCTGATGGATGCTTGATACGTTTCCAAGCCATGTCAGTGATGTGAAGAAGACCGTCAATACCGCCAAGGTCAACGAATGCACCGTAGTCAGTAAGGTTCTTAATCGTACCAGTAACAGTTTGACCTTCTTCAAGCTGAGCAAGAAGCGCTTCACGGTCAGCTGAAGATTCAGCTTCCATAACTGCACGACGAGATACAACAACGTTGTTACGTTTAGCATCAAGTTTGATAACTTTGAACTCTAACTCTTTACCTTCAAGGTGAGTTGTGTCACGGATAGGACGAGTGTCTACCAAAGAACCTGGTAAGAACGCACGAACTGGACCGATGTCTACAGTGAAACCGCCTTTAACTTTACCAGAGATAACACCAGTAACGATTTCGCCGTCTTCAAAGATTTTTTCAAGTTTAGTCCAAGTTTCAGCACGTTTCGCTTTTTCACGTGATAAAACAGTTTGGCCCATACCGTTGTCAAGTGCTTCAACAACAACATCAACGGTGTCACCAACTTGAACTTCAAGTTCGCGTTGTTCGTTTAAGAATTCAGCGCGGTCAACAACGCCTTCTGATTTAAGGCCAGTATCAACTGTTACCCAGTCAGAGTCGATGCTTACTACAACGCCTTGGATGACAGCACCCTTTTCAACGTTGAGGTTTAATTCGCTTTCTTCAAAGAGGGCTGCAAAAGATTCGGTCATGATATACCTGATAAAGTCAGCGGTCTTGGATCAGACAAGGCCGGTTTAGTTAAGCGTCTACATAGTCCGTATAGAACTGATCAAGCTATGCGTTCGCTGAATAGGTTTATTTCACGCGGTTAAGCGCGGCAAATAGCAAGCTTCTGATCGACATAAGCCGTCATTAATGCAAACACTTCATCAATGTTCAACTCAGAACTATCAATGATGTAAGCATCTTCTGCGGGCTTGAGCGGAGCAACTGTGCGCTCCATGTCTCGTTTGTCGCGAGCCTGTATATTCGCTAAAATGTCGCTTATTTTAGCATCCAGCCCCATACCCTGCAACTGTTTTACTCGTCTTTGTGCACGTGACTCTGCCGAAGCAGTTAAATAAATTTTAGCCTGCGCATTTGGGAAAATACTGGTCGCCATATCGCGTCCATCTGCAACCAAGCCTGGTGCTTGGGCAAAGGCATGCTGACGTGCAAGTAATGCTGTGCGCAATTCAGGTACTGCCGCAACTTTTGAGGCATATTCCCCCACACGTTCGGTACGTATGGTTTGCGTGACATCTTCACCATCAAGCAACACTTGTGTGCCATCTGGCTGGGTCACAAATTGAATATTGAGCTGTGTTGCAATGGCAACGCATTGACTCAGTTCAGTATCAAGTTGATCTAGCAAATTCTGCTTATGTAACGCCAAACCCAACAAACGATACAACGCACCAGAGTCGAGTAAATGAAACTGATAATATGCTGCCAATTTTGCCGCGAGTGTGCCTTTACCTGAACCGCTAGGGCCATCAATGGTAATAATTTGAACCGTCATGCTGTTTCCGAAATGATTAGAGAGATTTTGCGAGTTTGGATAAACCAATTTTAATTGCAGTTTTCAACTGCGCAAGAATAGCTTTGCTCACAAACGGAACTCGCGCTTGTAGCTCAATGCTATACGTGACCAAGGTTTTGTGATCTGCCACTTGCTGAAATTCAATGGTACCCAAATGATGTTTGATCAATGGATTTTTAATGATTTTATATTCAATCCGCTGATTCGGTTCAAGCACGGTAATTTGCTCTTGCAAAGGTTTAATTGGCCCAATCCCCATACGACGCACCGAACCTACACCATCTGGACGTTCAGGGTCAGCAGAGTCTTTAATGCGCACCACTTGCATTGGTGCAAACGCAATATTATAAGTTGCATGTTTAGAAAGTAATTCAAATACTTGCGCAACTGGCGCATTAAATTCTTTTTTAATTTGAATAGCGTGCATGGTTTGCCCTGATGATGAATGCTATGTTGTGTTTGATTTAGTTTAACGCAAATCAAGCCTAAAACTCAGAACTGGTTTTGATCATGGAGGTCATTTATCAACTATTGCTGCTTTTGTTGTTTCTTTTGCGCACGGCGCATCTTAAAAAAATCACTCAACTGGGCTGAACATTGCTGCTCTAAACAACCTGATTGATACTCAAAAATATGATTGTAATAGCCTGACTCTAAAAGCTTTCTAGCACTGATCAATGAGCCGGCTTTGGGTTCAGTTGCTCCAAATACCACACGTTTGATTCGCGCATGAATGAGCGCACCCACACACATGGTACAAGGCTCCAGTGTGACATAAAGCGTGGCATCTTCAGGCAAACGATAATTTTGAATATGATCACATGCTGCACGGATTGCCACAATTTCGGCATGTGCGGTTGCGTCGTGTAAGGAAATAGGCGCGTTATAACCCGCGCCAATCACTTGATTTTGACTAACGATGACAGCCCCCACAGGAATTTCCCCCTGTGCTGCAGCCAAAGCAGCCTGCGCATAGGCAAGCTGCATCCAGTCTTCATCACTATAGTTCTGTTCTGACATTTAAATATGAGTAAAAATCAATACGAATTAAATAATCTCGTATTGTTTCAATAACTCATTCCAGCTTTCAATGCTCGTCACAGGTGGATTGTCTGCAAAAATGGTTTTGAGCTGCACTGGCCCATTTTGCTGCCAAGCTGGTGCAAGGTCTTTATCGACCAAACGTGCGCGCACACCTTCGACAAAATCTGCGTGGCGAATTTTCCAGTCTGAAATTTGCGTTTCCAGTTCAAACACTTCATTCCAAGCGTGAACCTTCTTACCCCATTGCCATAGTAACCACGTTAAAGCTGCTGTGGTTGGTGAACCTTTTTGCAAGTTTTCACTGGCTTGACGTAACCAATCGCTACGTGCATCGCTTAGACCAATGATGGATTCATAATCACTTTCAAAACTCACACCACGGCACACGCTTTGAATCACATCCAAAGAATTCTGTAGCGGCCCAGGCCCTACAGGACGGTGCATGCTGTTCAAGGTATCATCAATGGCACGGAAGTCACCTGCAGGGTAATGATTCCAGTCAATATTAATGACTTTTTCTAATACAGAAGCGCGTTGTGCATCACAAATATGGGTTGCCCAACCAATACCATACGCACCTGCAGCAGTCATAATTGAACCCGTTAAACCTGTGAACAAGCCAATCGCACCACGGTCAGCCAAGAAACGAGTTGCCCCTACATCTGGGTATAAACCAATGTTAATTTCTGGCATAGCTAAACGTGAATACGGTGTCACCAAACGGAATGGTGCAGCCATAAATAGACCTAAGCCACCACCCATGACATAACCTTCACCCCACACTAAAACAGGCTTGGCATAGTTATGTAGCAACAAGTCCAACGCATATTCTTGCTCAAAGAATTTATTGGCAGTTGCAACCTCATCATTAATGACAAGCTGACGTAATTTACGCACATCACCGCCTGCACAAAATGCTTTTGGTGTGGTCGAATCTAGCCAAATTGCTTTTACGCTATCATCGGTATGAAAGTCTTCAAATACTGCCAATAATGCAGAAACAATAGATTCATCTAAAGCATGCAAAGATTTTGGGCGATTCAAACGTACAATGCGCCAACCGTTATTTGCTTCTTCGACAATTAAATCCGGATGATATTCTTTAGAAATGGGAGAATGTGTCATGCGTCCAGCTGCCAGTCTATAGGCTCAATGCCATTTTGTTTAAGATAATTATTTGATTTTGAAAATACTTTACATCCAAAAAAACCACCGCGGTTTGCTGCCAATGGGGATGGATGCGCTGCCTTCAAAATCAGATGTTTATTTGGATCTATACGTTGTCCTTTACGTTGTGCATACGCGCCCCACAAAATAAACACAATATGCTCACGTTGTTGATTTAACACATCAATCACATGATCTGTAAAATCTTCCCAACCCTGCTTTTGGTGCGAGGTTGGTTGTCCTGCTTCTACCGTTAACACGCTGTTGAGCAGCAATACCCCTTGCTCTGCCCAATGCGTTAAATCACCGTGTCTTGGAATAGGCACACCTAAATCTGTATGTAACTCATGGAAAATATTACGCAAAGATGGTGGCAATGCAACCCCTCTTTGTACAGAAAAACTAAGTCCATGTGCCTGATTAGGTCCATGATAAGGGTCTTGCCCAATAATCACGACTTTCACCTGATTTAAAGGCGTGGTATTTAGAGCATTAAATATCAGTGAACTTGGTGGATAAATCACCTTATTCTGTTGTTTTTCCTGCAACAAAAAATCGCGTAGCGCATCCATTTGTGGACTCAATAAAAATTCAGCTAGATTGTATTTCCAACTCTCATCTAACTGAACTTTATTTAAGCTCGCATATTGCTGCTCAGTAAAAGACATACCGCTATCAATCCTTGTTGATGTCTAATGATGTGATTTAAAGTTTAACTTGTAACTCGACATTCGGGTTTTGGAATGTCATCCCCTGTTTTAATTTTTCATACATTTGTGGGTCTGACCATTCTGTCTGTACTTGCTCAGAGAAATGAATTTGATCCAGACTTAGCAATCCCATCTGCGCATTTTCAATATCTTCCAAAAAGCTTTGTGCATAGCCTGTATCAGTTTCATGTACAATCACAGAATAGACTTCTACATCACCTTCCCCATTTTGTGTGATGGTTGATGCCAAAACTTGTTGTGCCAAATAAAAGAAAATACGTGAAAACTGCTCTGCTGATGGCGATACTGGTAAAGATACCCAACGTGCGCTGAACGTTTTGCAGGCTTGAATATATGCAGGGTCATCCTGCTCCCAAAAACAAATGGCATGATCGAAGGCATCAAATAATTCTTTGATTACACCTTTAAGCAAACCAAAGTCATACACCATTTGTCCATGATCAAGTTTTGAAGCTTTCAGTAATAATTCTACTTTATAGCTATGACCATGAATCGAGCGCTTACAGCGGTCTGAAGTGCAATTACGCACAATATGCGCATTTTCAAACTTAAATAACTTTCGAATTAACATGGGTCTTAACGTCATCAAAATATTTGGGGGATATTCTTTTTAATTATAATGCAAAACGTGAACAATAAGCCAATTTTAGCCCGCAGATTGCCAGACAAAAATCGTAATGATCAGTTTCAGTACAGATATGCAATGCATTTGCATCCGAATAACAGCAACTAAGTCAAGGTTAATGCTAATACTTAAAATGGCGCCAGACTTCGCCCACTGACATTGACAGATTTTTCGCTACGCACCAAATCACTGCTAAATTGACGTTTGCGCTCGCCCAATACCACTTCAATTTTGGCTTTAAAATAATGGGATTGCACACCCAATAAACTTGTAAATTCATTGCGTATCGCGCTATCGACAGCTTGAAAGCCATCTAACTCCCACAAAGCATTTACATTG
This sequence comes from Acinetobacter sp. YH01007, assembly GCF_013420425.1. NCBI lineage: Bacteria > Pseudomonadati > Pseudomonadota > Gammaproteobacteria > Moraxellales > Moraxellaceae > Acinetobacter > Acinetobacter sp. YH01007. Next base: position 51,149 of record NZ_VOYC01000008.1, read on the forward strand.
CTAAAGTGCTCTAAATTGGCATTACGACGATCAAGTAGATTTTGCACAGCAACCACATCCAATTTTTCATCAAAGCTCGCCAAAACTAAAGCAGGTGCGGTATTAATATTGATAGTGGTATCTCGTTTTGGCAAGGCACTCACATAAGGTGCAATTTGCTGATACTTCGCACCTTCAAAACCACGGACTTGTTTTAATTCTTCCGCACTATGAAACAAGCTATTGGGCGGTAAATAAGGAATTGGCAAACCTTGGTAATAACTCGACTCTGCACCCATAGCACCACTCGGTTCATCATCTGCATCTTGCCAATCAATCACAGCTTCACTTAATTGCGCAGGTAGCCCAACACGCTGCAATAATTTTTCAAAATATTTTTTTGCTTTTTCGTTTACTTGATCTTCGGTTGTCAGCAAACTATTTAAATTAAATTTCCCTGACTCATCTTGCAGCACGCCCGATACATAACCATCTTCGACTGGAAATGGCGGCATCGGTTTTGCCCAGTTCTCTTGTAAGTGATCAACTTGGCCTGCATTTTCAGCATCATCTTGCAGTAATTCTGCAAAAAATACTTCAGCACTTTTGGCATATAACAATGCCTGATTTTGACGCATCAAATAGGCGGTATTTTCACTGGTGTACATTTGCCGCTTGGCAATGGTCGCTGCCAAAATCGTAGCTAAGGCAACCAACATCAAAATCGTAATCAAGGCGATGCCTTGTTGTGATTTGATGATGCTACCTAAGCGCTGAGTCGATTTTGAATACATTGCCACTGTGCCTTTAATTGTCTTTCTTCTTTAAAAAATCAGTCTGCAATAAGCTAAATATCCATTCGTATTGCACGTCACGCACGGTTAAATTTATTTTTATTCCTTTCGGGAGTAGCCTTAATTGTTCAGTTTGCTGCGAATCGACACTGCTTTCAGGCCAACTGCTCAATTCATTTGGATTCAAAACCATAATCTCAAAGGCTTCGACTTCATCCAACATCACGCTCGACTCAGGCTGATCATTGCCCGTTTGATGCAAATTACGATATTTTAAACGATACAATTTTTTTTCATCGGCACGATATTGATATTCAACACGCTCATGGGGTGAAATACTCTGCTGCAAAGGATCGGTCACCCCTGTTTTACTGAAATTAAAACGTCCATTTTGTAAAACCAAAGCAGGTTGTTGCTGCCCTTTGACATTGGCCGTTAATGGAACAGCCTGCATCGTGTCACGTAATATTTGTTGATAGCTTTCTTGCAACTGTTCTAGATTGGCTTCATGCATCGCATTGCGATCTTTGACTTTGGCGAGATAATCAAATACTTTCCAACCCAAAGCAGACAGCACTGCAAAAATTGCAATAGCGACTAGCAACTCAACTAAAGTGAAGCCTTTCTTTGTACTCATGATTGCTGCTCACGGGCATTAAAAAACTCCAAAGAAGTCACTCCTGCTTCAACTTGTCCTGTGTCTTGATTATATAAACTGATTTGAAGATCGACACGTTGCACATTCGGACTAATGGTTGGCTGTGTGGACTTGTCAATTTGCCATGTTTCGCCCTGTTGTGTCACTTGCTTTGACTCTGTTCCACTTAACCATTGCCGATTCATTTCCATCAATGCCACTTCATTCAAAGCCACAAATTGTGCTTTGGTTCTTAAAATTGCATTGGCGGTGGATTGGGTATATTGCATCGCCACTTTGGTCATTGCCATAGCTGCTGTTGCAAAAATTGCCAAAGCCACCATAACTTCAAGTAGTGTAAATCCTTTAGCTTTCATGGATTTTTCCTAAATGATCGACCTCTATTTCCGCACCTACAGGACGCTGTTCTAAATAGAACTGAATACGCACAGGTTTGGCTTCACCATTGCCCAGCCAAATCAGTGCGGGTGCATTACCTTGCAGCAACTCACTATTGTTAGCATTCGGATAGCTTTGTTCTAAAGATAAAATTTGGATAGAAACTTGTTCAGGCAACGTTCTGCTTTTAAATTCGCCATAGTTTTGCCATTTTTGATTATTTTGCAGGGTTAATTGTTGTTCTGAAGCATAAGGCTGATATTCCAGTACATCATATCGCGCAGGTGAAACATCGGTTGCTTGATGCAAATTGAGTGCAAAAATACGCGCTTGATCATTGGCTTCACGATTCAGTTTACGCAAATCCAATAAAAACACTTCCCGCGCCTGCATGGCTTTACGCTGATCAACACCACCGATATTCATTAAAACCAGCGATGCCATAATCGCCATAATGACTATCACCACCATCAATTCAATGAGCGTAAAACCGCGAACCGAAGATAGTGGTGTGTTCATAGCGTATTAATTCAATTGCTCGAAAGATTGTGCTTGTTTGGGCATCGCCAACGCTTGATCGATATAGGCCACACGTAAAGTATCCCGGGAACCTAAATAACGCTGATAGAAACTTGAGTTTAAAATGGCTGCCGCACCATGCGTAAGTGCCCAAATTGAAGCCAGATAATCACGCACTTCCATCTGACTATTAATAGATTCCAAATATTGTTCAGTCATACGGATAATGATGCGTAATCGGCTTTTACGAACCTGATATAGTTCACTAAACAACAAGCCAATGCCAACACCCGTTGTAGAAAGGCGTTCTTCAATTTGATGAAAAAGCACAGTACGTTCAGGATGATGTAAGTGATGCAGCATAAAAAATGCTAGATGTTCAGGAAACTGTTTTTCCGCATCTTTAATCATTTCTAGCAACATGCGCTCATTACGAATAATAAGCAACATATATAGTTCATCTTTACTTTGAAAGTGTTTATATAGAGTACCTTTGGCCAAATCCAGTTCTGCTGCCAAAGCATCAAGGGTCATTCCTGCTTCACCATTTTCCAAAAGCAACTGCTCTGCCACTTGGAAAATTAACGTTTCTCTTGCTCGAAACTGAGCCTGACGATCCATCTTCACCCGATAAACTCTCTTTTCACTATTCAATCAATGGAAATTTTTAATATCACCAGAACATTAAATTTTTGCATCATTCCACTATGCAAATTAATGTCCTTTGAGCAGGTTTTCAAAGTTTTGTGTTGTTATGAAAGCCATTTCCTCTAAGGACTTATCATATACATCACTTAGGGCTTTGGCTACATACGGAACGTATTTTGGCTCATTTGTCTTACCGCGATATGGCACAGGTGCCAAATATGGACTATCAGTTTCAATTAAGACACGGTCTAAAGGTACTTGCTTAGCCACATCACGTAAATCTTGTGCATTTTTAAAGGAAACAATGCCTGAAAACGACACATAATAACCGCAATCTAACACCGCTTTGGCGGTTGCCCAGTCTTCAGTAAAGCAATGTAATACACCATGTGTCGATTTTTCTGCACGGATAATATCTACCGTATCTTGCTTAGCAGCACGGGTATGTACCACCACAGGTTTTTTTACAGCTTGTGACGCATGAATATGCCGTGCAAAACAGGCTTTTTGCTCTGCGACAAAATCGGTACTGTGAAAATAATCTAGACCTGTTTCGCCCAAAGCCCAGACTTTGTCTGCTTGTGCCAAAGCAATCAGTTGCTCGGTGGTGGCGCGTGCCATATTTTCAGCGTTTTCACAAGGATGCACACCCACGCTATAACCGACATCGGCATGACGTGCTGCAATTTTTGACAATGCAATATGATCGTCTAAATCGACAGAGATACCCATAATTTTAGACACCCCCGCTAGGCGTGCCTGAGCAATTGCTGCGTCTAAGTCACCATCATAAGGGCTTAAATCCAGCATCGTTAAATGACAATGTGTATCTACAAACACGATTTTTTCCTAAAAGCAAACAACCTACATAGTGTAACTGTTACGGTTGTCAGACTTAAGCCCCGCAAGGATTCTTTCGGCTTCAGATTTGTAATAAACGCCTTTTTCACCGCTCAGTTGAATGCCAAAGCCCTGCAATTTAATGCCATTTTGCTTTTGCGAAATCCAGATGACTTTTCCTGTAAGTGGAATTTTTTGTGATTGTTCAGGCAAAGTTGCAAGTACGAAGATTTCTTCACCCATTTTTACAGGTTGTTTTGAGGGTACAAATAAGCCACCACCCACAACGTATGGCATATAACTTAAATATAGCGTTTCGACATCAGGAATATTGGCCTGAATAATACCGCCCATACGTGGTTGCATCATGTTCCCCTTAAATATTCATTAACTTAATACATAGCTGATCAAGCACCAGATTACTTTGCACGTTTTGCTCAAGCATTGGCTTGGCTTGCTGTAATTCTGCATATAAACCAAACAGACTTTCCAAGTCATATTGTTCAGCCAAATGCTGCAAAGCGGTGCTTAAATCCAAATTTTTAATGCTTTGATTTAGCTTGACACAAATTAAATCACACAACAAGTATTCAAACATCTGACTAAAATCAGTAAAGCTCAGCGCCTTGTTCCACTTGGTTGCGATTGCCAGCGGCATATTTTTTTGCGTCACCAGTTTATACCAGTCTTTGAGAAAATCTGTACGCTGTTCTAGCCATTCCACCTGAGCCAACTGTAAAGCCTGCAACGGCATTTGATTAGATAAATTCATCAATAATTGCTGCTTTTCCGCATCTACATCAGGTAAATGTTGCTGCAAATATGCCGTAGCCTGTGCAGCATCAATCCGGTCTAAAGCAAAGTGCTGCAAACGGCTACGAATGGTTGCAGGTAATTTAAGATAATGATCTGCCAGCAAAATAATCACGATGCGATCACCCGGTTCTTCGAGGGTTTTCAACAACGCATTGGAAGATGCAATATTTAAGGCTTCAGCAGGTTCAATCACAATCACCCGCCAGCCATCTACCGTTTGCTGGACAAAAGGTAATAAATCACGGATCTTCTCGATCTTAATTTTCGCGTTTTGCTTTTTATTCTCTTCATCGGTGCTGATATAGACATAATTCGGATGTGTATCTGATTTTAACCACTGACAACTGCTACATTCACCACAAGGCTGTGACTGCACATCACGCTGTTGGCATAAAATCCAAGCCACAAATTGCTGTGCAAAGGCTTCTTTACCACAACCCTGTTTGCCAAAAAACAATAAACCATGCCCCATTTTGGGAAATCGCCCTGTCAGGTTTTCCCAAACTTGTTGCTGCCAAGGATATACTTGTCCAATTACATCACGTTGCATGGTCGGTGATTCACTTACTCAAAATGGGCAATATCCATTGCATTCAAACGGTCTAAGTCTGCTTGGGTATCTACACCCGGTGGTAAATTGGCTTCTGCAACTGCAATGGCAATACGATGTCCATTTTCCAATACACGCAATTGCTCTAGGCTTTCCAGCTTTTCCAATGTTCCCATTTCCCAAGTCACATATTCTTGTAGCAATTCCACACGGTACGCATACAAGCCTAAATGACGATAAGCATGTGCATGCAATTGTGGTGTCGCTGCTTTTGCACCATCGCGGTCATAAGGAATCGTGGCACGGCTAAAATACAAAGCCTGATTGTGTTTAGACATGACCACTTTAACAATGCTGTCGCGAGTAAATTCATCTAGTTGCTGAATCGGCTCACATAGCGTAGACATCGAGCATTCAGGTTGAGCTTCTAACAACTGCGCCACTTGTTGCACCAATTGCGCAGGCAAAAGTGGCTCATCGCCCTGCACATTGACGATAATATCGTTTTTATCCCAACCTTTAATGCGCGCCACTTCACTTAAACGATCTGTACCTGATGGATGGTCTGCCGAAGTCAGCACTACATCTACACCTTCGGCACGGCATAATTCTGCAATACGAGCATCATCGGTCGCCACACACAAGTCATCAAAACCTGCCACTTTTTTTGCCTGATCAACCACACGTAAAATCATGGCACGACCATGAATTTCCAGTAAAGGTTTGCCTGGCAGGCGTGAACTAGCATAACGTGCAGGGATAACAATGTGCTTCATAATTTTCCTTATCATGGTCTTTCAGGCAGGTTTAAACCCAATTGTTTCAATTGTTGATGTAAGGTGACATAGCAGGCCGATGACAATACTGCATCTACAGGTACAACCCAAATTTCACGCTGAAAATCTGGATATTGTTTTAACAGAGGCAATAACTTTACTGCATCTTTTTCTGTGGTAATAATCGGTTGCGAATCTTCAAACTGCAAATCGGTAATTTCATAGTCATGGTGGTCTGGAAACTCATGGCATTGAAATTGGGTCACACCCATCGACTCTAAAGTTTTATAAAACCGCTCAGGAAAGCCAATGCCCACGACAGCATAAAAATTTTGGGTCGGATCAAAAATTAATTCTTGTGCGGGATGCAATAAGTATGGCGCTGCAACGGCCAAATGCATATTTAATTCAGAACTCGGTTGCGCTGCATGTTCAATCACCGTGGCATGCTCTAATCGAGATTTTGGTTCACGCAAATAACCTTCGGGCAATATTTTCTCGTTACCCAAACCACGATTATTATCTAAAACAATCCATTCCAATTGACGGTTTAAAGCCAAATGCTGCAAACCATCATCACTAATAATTAAATCCAATTCATGCTGTGCAAGTAACAATTCAATACTTTTTTGACGATTTGGCCCCACAGCCATCGGTACGCCTGTAGATTGCACAATCAAAGTCGGTTCATCGCCCACTACGTCAACATTAGCGTCAATGCTGACATAGGCTGGAAATGGGCCTTTTCCGCCATAACCACGGCTAATCACGCCAACACGAACATCTAAACTTTGTAGATATTTGACCAAGTGAATCAGCAAAGGGGTTTTGCCGCTGCCACCCACAGTAATATTGCCAATCACCATCACAGGTACGGGCGCGGTATAAGCGGTTTTAATACCTGAACGATATAAGTTTTGATTGAGCAAACTCACGCCACGGTACAATAAAGACAAGGGCCTAAGCACAACTAGCCATTTGGCCTGTTGCTGCCAAGCGTCCTGAATAAATTGTGCCAAAGACATGAATTAATGTTCCTCGAAGTTACGCTGATGCAACTGAAAGTACGCGCCTTTTTGCGCCATGAGTTCCTGATGAGTACCTTGTTCTAAAATACGTCCCTGATCCATCACTACAATACGGTCAGCATTTTCGATGGTAGATAAACGGTGTGCAATGACAATGGTGGTACGGTCTTGCATAGCCGCATCAAATGCACGTTGAATAAAGTATTCAGATTCATTGTCTAAAGCACTGGTGGCTTCATCTAAAATTAAAATTGGTGCATTTTTTAAGATTGCACGTGCAATGGCAATACGTTGTCGCTGACCACCAGACAAATTCAAGCCTTGCGCACCTAATGCTGTGTCGTAGCCTTGCGGTAAAGCCATAATAAAGTCATGTGCATAAGCCGCTTTGGCTGCAGCAATCACTGCTTCATCACTCGCACCTTCAAGCTGACCATAGGCAATATTTTCACGCACCGTACGGTTAAACAATACCACTTGCTGATTGACCATAGCAATTTGTGAACGCAGGCTATTCAGCTCAATGTCACGAATATCCTGCTGATCAAACAAAATTTGCCCTGAAGATACTTCCTGAAAACGTACCAACAGATTGGCCAATGAGGTTTTACCCGCACCTGAACGCCCAACTAAAGCCACAGTTTCACCTGCTTTGACATCCAGATTAAAATCATGAATGGCATGATGCCCATCGGAATACACCAAATTCACATTCTTAAATTGCAAATTACCTTTTAAGTCTGGTGTAAGCGTCCCGTGATTATCTTCTTCAGGCATATCGAGCAATTCAAAAACCGAATGCGCTGCTGCCAAACCGCGTTGTAATTTTTCATTAATATCGGTAAGGGCTTTAATTGGTTTGCTCAACATACCTGCGGCAGTAATGTAGGCTACAAACTCGCCTGCTGAAATATCACGTAGAATTTCTGGGCGTAAGGCAATCCAGATAATAATTGCCAAAGCAATGGACATAATGAACTGCACCACAGGGCTGTTCAATTGCTGCACTGCCACCATCTTTAAACCACGACGCAGGTTTTCTAAAGAGTTTTCTTTAAATCGGCTTTGTTCATAGGTCTGACCACCAAAACCTTTGACGACCAAATTACCATTCACCGTTTCTTGCACCACGTGGTTTACATCCCCCATGGTGTCTTGTACTTGAATAGATAAACGACGCATGCGTTTTGCAGCTTTACGAATCAGCAAGCCAATTAATGGGCCAAATACCAAAATACAGAGGGTCAAACGCCAGTTGGTATACAGCAAATAGCCGAGCAAGCCGAGTGTAATCAAACCCTGTTGTACCAATGTACGCAGCGATTCTGTAGATGCAGCGGTCAACTGCTCTACGTTATACATAATTTTGGCAGTAATGTGCCCACTGGTATTATCTAAGTAATACTGTGCAGGTAAACGCAGCAATTTAGCAAAGACTTCCTGACGGATATTGAATACCAAATTACGTGAAATCACTGCGGTATAGTAACCGCCAATAAAAGTTCCCAAACCACGGAAAAACATCAGTGCAATGACTAATAGCGGAAATAGTGTGGTGAAAGATTGGTCACGCTCCTGAATGGCATTAATAATTTTTTCCAAGAGTTTTGCCACAGATACTTCTGTGGCTGCATTAATGGCGAAACCGATAATCACCAAGATTGCCAAGCCCCAAAATGGGAGCAAATATCTCAGAAGACGGCGATAGACCTGTAAATCCTTCTTCACTAATAACCTCGAGTTGGGACTTTCGTACTGATATTGATGTTGACGAAACCAAGTTGTCCTGCGACATCCATCACTCGAATCACATCTTGATGAGTGGCTTTGGCATCTGCAGCAATGATAAACATTAAATCACGTCGATCTTGAGAAATTTGTTTAATTGCTGTGCTTAAATCTGCCACTTCCTTAGTCGAAAGTGCCTGACCATTGACAGAATAATGCCCTGAAGAATCTACCACGACTTCAATTTTATGTTCATAAGATTTTGGTGGTACGCCTTGCGCATCTGGCAAAGTTAAATTCATACGGCTAAATTGGTTAAATGTGGTCGAAAGCAACAAAAACACCAAGATGAACAGTAAACAGTCAATCATTGGAGTCAGGTTAATATGAATATCTTCAACTTGCGAGCGTTTGAATTTCATAAACTCACCTTAGCTTACTTTTTTCACATCTTGCACATCCGCATCAAGCTGATGAGGTTGACTCTGATGAAATAATCCTGCGTGAAACAAAGTCGCTTGCTGCTCTAACTCAGCAGTATATTCTTGCACCAAACGCTGAAAATAACGATAGGCAAATAAGGCTGGAATTGCAATTAACATACCTGCAGCAGTGGTAATTAAGGCTTTAGAAATCCCTGGAATCATTAAGGTTGGATTACTTGCACCCACATCAATCACTAAAAATGATTCAATAATCCCAAGCACTGTACCCAATAAACCCAATAATGGCGCAACTGCACTGAGCGTACCCAAGAAGTTGATATTTTTTTCTAAATAACCAATTTCTTGTGAAGCTGTCGCTTCCATTTGTGCACGCGCATAGTGTTCTGATTGTTGTTTGTTACGCGCACCCGCCTCAAAAATACGGCCTAATGTACTGTTTTTTAAGTTGGCACTTTGATTCAGTTGTTGCAACACAGTCGCTAAACTTTGCCCGCGGTTGAGCAACAACGCATTGGGCAAAATACCTGCTCTCTTTAAACGCATAAAACGCTCAATGGTAATTGCAACGGTAAATACCGAGCACAATACCAACGGCAGCATCAGCCAGCCACCTGCTTTTACCAATTCCCACATTCGCTTTTCCCCAATAAAATACGAATTAAAATTAATCGGACAGGCAAATATTTAAAATACCATCCAGCTCTTCCAGAGAGTGATAACTGATGGTCAATTTGCCCTTACCTTGCTTGTTATAATCAATTTTAACATCTGCACTAAAACGCTCAGAAAGACGTTGCGTGAGTTGTTGAATATCAGGCGCTATAGCCGTTTTCGGCTTTTCTTGTTTTGGCGCATTAAAGTCACGTACCAACTGTTCGGTTTGACGTACCGATAAACTCTTTTCAATTACATGCTGCGCGACTTTGAGCTGATCTTTAGCTTTCAAAGTTAAAATAGCACGTGCATGACCCATATCTAGCAAGCCTTGCTGCATCAACTCTTTAACAGGCTCAGCCAAAGTGAGTAAACGCAATAAATTACTGACCGTGGTACGTGCTTTACCTACTGTTTCGGCAATTTCTTGATGACTCAAGCCAAACTCATCGTGAAAGCGTTGCAGCGCCATTGCCTGATCAATCGGATTAAGATCTTGGCGCTGAATGTTTTCAATTAATGCCAAAGCAATCGCGACCTGATCGGTCAAATCACGCACAATTGCTGGAATTTCAGTTAAACCAGCCAACTGTGCAGCACGCCAGCGACGTTCACCTGCAATAATTTCATAAGGATGTAGTTCGTCATCAATAGGACGAATCACAATTGGCTGCATTACACCATGTTTTTCAATAGATGCCGCCAGTTCCTGCAAATCTTGTTCTTGAATAAAACGACGCGGTTGATATTCACCACGTTTTAATAAATTGACATCAATTTGTTTGAGCTGACCATGATCTAAAGATTGCACTTCAAGTTGTAATTTTTCTTTCTGGATTGACCCCAATAAGGCATCCAAACCACGACCTTTGGCTAATCCGCGTTTTTTTGTGGTCATGCTTTACTTCCTTTTTTCACTTTGCTTTTTTTCAACATTTCAGCTGCTAAATTCAGGTAGGCAACTGCACCCTTCGAGCTTTTTTCAAAATAAATGACGGGTAAACCGTGTGCAGGTGCTTCTGCCAAGCGTACATTACGCGGAATCACGGTATCGTATAATTTTTTACCAAAATAGTGCGATAATTCTTCAGACACGTCACGGGTTAAGGCATTGCGCGCATCATACATGGTGCGTAATACACCAATAATTTCTAAATCAGGATTGAGTGCTTGTTGAATACGGTCAATGGTTTGCGTCAGGTCAGCCAAACCTTCAAGTGCATAATATTCGCACTGCATTGGAATGATTACACTTTGCACTGCTGCTAAAGCGTTTACTGTAATTAAGCTTAAACTTGGTGCACAGTCGACAATAATATAATCAAAGTCTTTGGCAACTTCTTGCAAGGCATTGCGCAAAATAAACTCACGCCCCTCTTGCTCAGCAATCACCAATTCAACCCCAGCCAAATCACGATTGGCACCCAAAACTTTATAACCAACTTCTGCCTTGCTAATTGCAGTTTCAATCGGCACTTCGCCCAACAATACATCGGTCACTGAATACAGCAAATCATTTTTTTGAATGCCTGAACCCATGGTGGCATTGCCTTGTGAGTCCATATCGACCAATAAAATGCGCTTTTTCAAAACAGCCAAAGATGCTGCCAAATTTACTGCGGTTGTGGTTTTTCCGACACCACCTTTTTGGTTCGCAATCGCAATAATTTGTGCCATGATCACCCCAGTCCTTTGAAAATTAGATACGTTTTAATAAAAGTAAATGACGTTGTTCGTCTAAGCGCGGAACTTTAAGCTCGATAATTTCACAGCTGAATTCATCTTTCAATGCCTCTACTTCATCGGCAGGAATCAAACCTTTCATAGATGCAATAATACTTTGCTCATGCATAAATGGTTTTGACGCGGCTACAAAGTCAGTTAAAGATGCAAAAGCACGACTGGTAATTACATCAAACTGACCTAACTCGCGGATGCTGTCTTCATTTTCAACACGGGTCTGAACTGCCACGACGTTTTTCAGTTTTAAATCGGCAATAAACTGTTTTAAGAAACGAATCTTTTTACCATTCGAGTCCAATAACACGCAATCGCGCTCAGGCTGACACAAGGCAATAATCATGCCCGGCATACCACCGCCAGTACCAATATCCAGTAAACGACCTGCAGGCAAATCTTTGAGGATGCTCAGACTATCTAGCAAATGCTTCACTAGCATTTCTTTCGGGTCACGAATTGCAGTGAGGTTGTACGCTTTGTTCCATAGCACCAAAGCATCTTGGTATTTGAGTAATAAATTTAAAGCCTCATCACTGAGCTCTAAACCTAAAGCCTGACTACCTTGCTTGAGTTCCTGAAAAAACGAATGCATCACAATTCACATCTCGAAAAAGTTAATGGAAGTATACCGATTTATAGTTGCAGTCATAGGGGCGAATGCTTAGTGAATATGCACTTAAGCGTACACACCCTGCTGAATTTGTTGATCTAGCGTATTTAATCGTTCAGGAGTGCCAACATCCACCCAAACACCCTGCAATTTCTGTGCAGAAATTTTTTCTTGCTGCATGGCTTGTTTGAGCAATGGCGCAAGCGGACGTTTGCCCGATTCCAAACCGTTAAACATTTGCGGATGCATCACCGCCACGCCACTATAAGTCAGATTTTCACCTGAGCGTGCTTGCTCAAAAGTATAGGCTTTGTTTGCAGCCAAAGTGAAATCACCTTGCGGATGCTGCACAGGGTTTTCCACCAAAACCAAATGTGCCAAGTCGTCTTGAAGCTGCACATTTAATAGTGGCGCAAAATCCATGGTGGTCCAAACATCGCCATTCACCAATATAAAAGGTTCATTGCCCAATAATGGCAACGCATTGATGATGCCACCTGCAGTTTCTAAGCCTTCGCCTTCATGCGACCACAAAATTTTCACACCAAATTGCGAACCATCACCCAAAGCATCTGCAAGTTTTTCACCCAACCATGCCGTATTGATGACAATTTCCTGCACACCCATCTTTTGTAATTTTTCGATGTGCCACACAATTAAAGGCTTACCACCGACTTCCAATAATGGCTTAGGTGTATGCAACGTTAAAGGACGCATACGATTACCCATGCCTGCAGCAAGAATCATGGCTTTCATTTAGGCAACCACCTCATACTGACCATATTTGGCTGTAAATTTTGGCATTACTGTCGTGTGAATAAAGTGCATAAATGGTTGTAATTCTGGATAAGGTTTACTTTCTTCAAGTAAATACCACATTACGCGCGGTAAATCCTTGAGATAACCCGATTTACCATCACGCTCAAATAAACGCACAAAAATACCTAAAATTTTGATATGACGCTGAATCGCCATCATATCGGCATCTTTTTTAAATTGTTCAAAATCACGGTCTTGCTTAGATGCTGCCGGCAACAAGTCATAAAACATTTTAAACCAGCGATACACACGCTCAGCATTCCACTGTACATAAGCATCACGCGTAATTGAAATCAGGTCATAGGTGTCTGCACCAATCACTGCATCCTGAAAATCGATTACACCTAGCTCGGTATCATCATTAATTTTCATTAAGTTACGACTATGAAAATCGCGATGCACAATCACTTGTGGCTGAGCCAAAGCGGCATTGGCCAAAATTGCAAATGTACGTTTAATTAATGCACTTTCTTCAGCCGTTGGCTGAATCTGTAAGGCAGGCAATAACCAATCGGTGAGTAACTCCATTTCACTGATGAGTTTGTCATAGGAATATTCAGGGAAATGTGCCGTACCATCAATATCTTGTAATTGAATTAACTGCTTAAAACACTGCGCATAGTAGTCATCTACAGTCTGATCATTCAGCAAGGTAGATAATAAGACATCACCAAAATCTTCAAGCAACAAAAAGCCTTGTGTCAGGTCTTTGGCTACAATTTTTGGCACGCGCACGCCATGGGCAGCAAAAAATTCATCAATCGTCACAAAAGGACCACAATCTTCTTTTTCTGGTGGTGCATCCATGAGCATAAATGTTTTATTATTCAACTTGATTCGTGCGTAACGACGAAAACTTGCATCGCCTGCTAAAAAATGAGTTTCAAATTGATCTGAACCAAGTACAGATGTTATCCATGTTTGTATCAATTGTTCGCGTTGTGTATTCATTTGCAATAAATTCTAATACAGGCTGAGTTTTTAAAGTGCTAAGTGTAGCTACTTCTGCGCTTTTTCTCTATGATGCGACAATAATTAATTGCGATTAAGCATTCTTGGTTGATGAGATAAATGAAGCATCAGTTTAAATTTAATCCTTTAGCGACTGCGGTCTTAACTCTGTTATGTGGTCACTCTGTTTCCAGCTATGCGCAGACCACAGATCAGACTTCATCTGTCACAAATCTCAATAACCAGCAGCTTAAACACACCATTCAGGAAGCTTATCCTGGGCAGCAGTTCTTTGAGCAATATTATGTTGATAAAGCTGCACCTGAAGCACAACAACAATTTGGGCACACTCAAAGTTCTGCCTATTGTGAAGGTGCATGGCTAACGCCAATCAGCTCAAGCACCGTTGCCGTAGATGCTGCAGAAGCGACCTCTACCGTTACTGCCGATTATGGTCACTATGACCCAAATGGCGATTCCGTCTTGGAAGGCAATGTCCTGATTGACCAGCAAGGCCGTCAAATTCGCGCCGATAAAATTACCATTGATCAAACCCAAACCTTTGCCAAAGCCGAAGGTCGTGTACAAATGGCACAAGCTGGTTTACTTGCGCAAAGTGATGAAATTAACTACAACCTTAAAACTCAGCAAGGCGATTTAAATAACAGTTTTTATATTGCTGAAAAACAGCATGCGCATGGCATGGCAGAAAAAATTGCACGTACCTCAACCAATACCATGGTACTCAATAACGCCACCTACAGCACCTGCCCACCCGAGCAAGCGCCAACCTGGAAAATTCAAGCCAATGAAATTAAGCTGAATCAGGAAACGGGACGCGGTGAAACACGCGGCACCAAATTGTATGTGAAAAATGTACCAGTTTTAGCTGTACCCTACTTCAATTTCCCAATTGATGACCGCCGTACCACAGGTATTTTGACGCCTAGTTTTGGCTTTACCAATGATGGTGGTGTCGAGCTGTCTGTGCCTGTGTATTTAAACCTTGCACCGAATTTTGATGCAACCGTTAGCCCGCGTTATATTGCCGATCGTGGCGCGATGCTAGAAGGTGAATTCCGTTATTTAACTGAAAATTTTGGTTCAGGTAAAATTTGGGGCGGTTATTTAGCATCGGATGCCAAATATGTTGATCAAGACCGTAAAGATCTACATTTTTTACACGGCTGGCAAATTAACGAGCAATTTTCAACCAACCTAGAATATAACTATGCATCGGACAAAGACTACTTTGCCGATTTAAATAACAACCCGAACTCTAAAACCGACCTGAATTTACGTCGTGCTTGGGAGTTGAATTATCGTAACGGTATACCGGGTTTAAAAGCACAGCTCAAAGTTGAGGATTTCCAAACCCTGGATAAGACGATTCCATCTGTAGATCGCCCTTATGCACGCCTACCACAATTTTTATTGAACTATAAAACAGGTAATCCTCAAGGCTTCCAAGTCGAATTTAATAACGACACGGCTTACTTCCAAAAAGATCTAGCTGCGCAAGATGGGGAACCAAGTGGTACGCGTATTTATAATGACTTTGCAGTGCGTTACAACTACCGTAACCCGTGGTCATTTGTGATTCCAGAAGTATCGTTACGCAACATCAACACCTTCTATGATAAAGAAACTCTAAGTACAGACACGTATAAATCTTCAAGTAAAAGTGAGTCGGTTACTGTTCCGCAATTCACTTTAGACACAGGGATTACCTTTGAAAAAGATGGTCGCTTCTTGCAAACCATTACCCCGCGCGCGTTCTATGCCTATGCACCGTACCGCAATCAAAACGACCACCCAAACTTTGACTCTGCAACAGCTTCGATTAATTATGACCAGTTGTTCAGTCCAAACCGTTTCTATGGTCATGACCGTTTAGAAGACAACAACTTTTTGTCTTTGGGTTTAAACTATAGCCTATTTGATGAAATTGGTTTGGAACGCCTTAGAGCAGGAATTGGTCAAAGTTTTTACTTTGAAGATCGTCGTGTCACGCTGGATAATACCGAAGACGAATTTAATACGGAAAACCGTACTGGGCCAATTGTGAGCTTAACCAGTCAGCTAAGTCAAAACCTCAGTGTGGGTGCCAATGCTGCATGGATGTCAAATGGCGACAATGCACAGCGCAGTGTCAATATGCTTTACACGGGTGATCAAGGCAACTTATATAGCTTTGGTTATATTAACCGTCGTGTTATTCCAAACCGTCAAGATCATTATGATCAAGTTGTGGCATCGTTTATTCAGCCGATTCACAACAACTGGCGTATTTTAGGTCATGCGCAATACGACCTAGACCATAGCGTCGCCCGTGAATATTTGCTAGGGGTGAATTATGAATCTTGCTGTTGGGGCATTTCAGTCTATGGACGCTCTTACTATAACGACTTGGATGATGTGACGGATGCGGGCGTTAAACCCAAACGTGCCATTATGGCAGAGTTAAATTTAAAAGGTTTAGGCAGTTTCAATAATAAACTTGCATCTTTACTTGAAAACCGTATTTTAGGTTTTAATAAAATTAATCAATCTTGGACACAACGTTAATGAAAACAGAACAGTTAAAACGATTTTTAAAAGCATCAACCTTAGCACTTTGCATGACAGCAGCGCTGCCTGCATTTGCTGCGAATGATCAAATTGTGGCTGTAGTTGACAATAGTGTCATTTTAAAAAGTGATTTAGCGCAAAGCGTGGTTGAACTCAAACAACAACTTGAGATGCAAAAGCGCCCTGTTCCACCACAACACATTTTAGAACAACAAGCTTTAGAACAACTGATTGTACGCCAAGCGCAATTAGAGCAAGTCAAACGCTACAACATTAAAGCTGATGAAAAATCTTTAAATGAAGCAGTTTTAAAAGTTGCACAGCAAAATGGCGCAAACAGCCTAGAAACTTTTCAGCAAAAATTAGATAAATCTGCACCAGGCAGTTATGCGTTTTTACGTAACCGTATTGCTGAAGATTTGGCAATGAATCGCTTACGTCAGCAAGTCGTAATGTCACGTATTCAAATTAGCGACCAAGATGTTGATAATTTCCTGAAAACACCACAAGGTCAGGCTGCCTTAGGCAATCAAGTACATATTTTGCATGTGCGTGTTTCTGGAGCAGAAAATGCCGCACAAGTTGCGCAACAAGTCAAAGCTGAATTGGCGCAGAACAATGACATTCAAGCCATTAGTAAAAAATATACAGGCAATGGTGTAACCGTTCAGTCTGCAGACATGGGTTTACGTAACTTGACCGATATTCCCGCGGAACTTGCTGCACGTATTACGCCATTAGATGTGGGGCAAACCAGTGAACTGATTGAAGTCCGTGATGGTATTCATGTCGTAAAATTACTGGAGCGCAAAAGTACTGAGCAACGTGCACTAGTTCCACAATATCAAACTCGACATATCTTGATTCAGCCAAGTGAAGTCGTAAGCCCTGAAAATGCGAAACACATGATTGACAGTATTCACAACCGTTTAAAAGCGGGTGAAGACTTTGCAACCTTAGCAGCGACGTTCTCTAATGACGCTGGCTCTGCACGTGATGGCGGCAGTCTAGGCTGGGTGAATCCTGGCGTGATGGTGCCAGAATTTGAAAATCAAATGAAAAATACTGCAAAAGGTGAAATTAGCGCACCATTCCAAACCCAGTTTGGTTGGCATGTACTGCAAGTGACCGATACACGCCAGCAAGATATGACTCGTGAATACCAAGAACGTATGGCACGTCAAATACTAGGTGAACGCCAGTTTGATACTGAATTGGATAGCTGGTTACGTGAAACACGCAACAATGCTTTTGTAGAAATCAAAGACCCAAGCCTAGATCGTAAAAAGAACTCCTAAGCGCATATAGCTTTTAGAGCTTTAGATCACAATCAAAACCAGTGCCACCGCACTGGTTTTTTTATTTGCAAGGGTATCTGCTCAAACTTATGTCCTCATCCGTTCGACTTTCATCAAGAAAAGTTTTTATTTTCTATTAGTTCCAATGGTAGCTGCAATTCTCCACACTCTTCTTCTGGCTCAGATGGGATAGTAATTTTGACTTGATTATTTAACTGCCATACTCCTTTTACAGGTTCAAATAACTTGTATTTAAGCTGAAAAATACGCTCTTCATCTGGCATTAATTCAACTTTTTTAATAATGGAACACTGCATCTCAGGAAATAATTGATCTTTTGTTTCAGTATTATAAAAATCTAAAGGCACATTGCAATCAGGATATTCTAATATCACTTTATCCGAATAATTATTAAGAAAAGATAATTTAATCTCTATAGGAGTACCTTTATCTTTATCAACTTTTAGATCATACGAAGCATCTTTACGTAAATCTGTTTTTTGATATAAATCCAAAAATTGAATTTCACGAACGACTAGACCACACAAATCAGTTGCAGCCCCAGATAGTCTTAACGTATATTGATCCTGTTTAAAGACATCATCACTATTGCTGTCGTTAGCATTCCCAAGACCAGGTGGAGGTGGAAGCCCATTACCTGTACCTTCTAAACTAGCTCCCCCTACACTAAAATCCTGTCCGCAACCAATCATTGTTAAAAATAAAACATTAAAGCAAAATAGCTTAACCATTTTCTTCACGGTCATGTTGATAAACCCCAAATATAAAAGTTTTAGAAGCATCTAGCTTGCCTTCATCCTCTGTACATTTTTCAGAAGCTAGCTTGAGTAGTTGTAGTGAATATTCGTGCCACAATTTTAGACTTTGATCACGTAAAAACTGAACAGATGCTTCTGTTAAGCCATCCGCACACACAGCTTGTTCTAAAAAGTTTGTCTGATTATTTTCAAATAAATTATGTAAACCTGCAGCCAGATGGGATTGTAAATTTTTAATCAAAATTTTACGAGCTTCTTGTAAAGAAGGATCAGGAATAAACTGTCCTTTTTGCAAGAAAATATTACCCTCTTTTTCAAGTACTATGCCTAATCGGATCAACTCATTTAACACAGACCTAGGATGGCGTTCAGTAGATACTTTTTTTACCAGAATTTCGAAATTATTTTCTTCATCACTACTGAATGGTAAACATTCTCCCCAGCCTTCTGCTAACCACAAACCTATAACCCGAGAAGGAACACTAATTGGTTCAGAGATATTTGCTTCAGTCAAAGGCTTACCCGCCAGCTTTGTCTCTTTATATGCACTGACATCCTTACGGTGTAGACCAGATAATAAACTAATAGCAGAAATAGTAGGCTTTTGATCAATCCTTTCTAATTCTTGAAGAGCCTGTTGATAAAAAATTGGTTTTAAAGCAGCTGAAAATTCTGTATATCCAACACCAGAACGAATTAACCATTGGCTAAGATAATCCATGAGTGCAAGCACTTGCTTTAAATTAAACTCAGCATCATTAGTAGGAAGTTTAGTCATTACACCAACAGCAATAGAATTACAATTGAAATTTTCTCACTATTTTTAGTCTCTTACAAATTATATCAGATGAATTTTCATATCTTGTGAAATAAAAATACTCACAACCTGGCTCTCACTATATCACTTTTTAATTTTTTACTATTTAACGTTCATCTATTTACAACTGTTAATTAAATATTCTATCATAAAAATGCGAATTTTTCGCATTCCTAAACAAAGTATTCAATTTAAATAATCATCGTTAAGGAGTAAGTATGATGAAAATTTCACCCCTGATTCTTCTGTTTACCATTTATGCTAGTTCAACGTCTTCTTATGCTGGCTTTGCAGACAGTTTAAGAGATCTAAGAGGAACCTTAAGTCAAATTAACGAAACGACCAAAGAAGTAGCAGGTACAGCCAAAGAAATGACTAAGTTTCGTGGTAATGATGAAACATCTAAAGATATTGAACGTACTATAGGACAAAAATTAACCCCAAAACTAAACAACTTACCGCTTTATGAAACGTCTAATAAATCAAGCAAAGTAAAAACTAAGCTTTCTAAAAATTCTGACATTATTTATGCAGGTAATGTCAGCTCAAATGGATTAATCGAAGTAACAACAGAATATGGAAATGGATGGGTAGAGTCTCATTTAATTCATTAATTCTTAAAATGGGGGCGATAGTGATAACATAGCTATCAGAATTTTGATGGCTATCTCTGTGAAAAATATTTCTAGTGAGTAGCTTATTATGAACAAGATAATTAAAAGTGGCTTTGTGACTGTAATAATTACTGCTTTGGTTGGTTGTAACAGTGACAGCTCAGATAATTCCAATACACCAACACCAACACCAACACCAACACCAACACCAACACCAACACCAACACCAACACCAACACCAACACCAACACCAACACCAACACCAACACCAACACCAACACCAACACCAACACCAACACCAACAACAGTAGCGGATAAATTGGCTGGAGAGTGGATTCAAGGCTCATCTAACTTAGGTATTTCTGATTGTAATTTAGCTCAGATTGAAATTACTAAAACTGGGAATAATTCAGTAGAAGCCAGTAATGAAGGTGTTCAATATTCTCTATATAATCCTTCATTAAAAATGTGTGGAGGTGAATTGGTTAGCAAGCGTTATCAATTACTTGGAGATCTAATACTAAAAGATATTAAAACTGGTATTAAATATGATAATTTCTTTTACTATCCTGTTAAATATCAAAAATATAGCACAACTTCAGAAGAAAATAGAGTCTTAACTTTTTTAAATGATGACTCATTTTGTATTATTAATTCAACTAGTAATAATCCTGCTTACATTAAGTTAGAAAGGAATTCTATATCTAACCCCTACAAGGATAATCGCTGTTATGTAAAAAGTAATGTCGGATTATTTACTGCAGAAAAACCTAAGACCCTTATTACAACAGCAAATTTTTTAAATGTAGATGCGGTTAATTCAACCAGTAGTACTGCATTCCTATCTCAGCTTAATGAAATGGGGAAAAATGGATATAAAATTGTCGCATACAATAATAAGGTGTATGGAAATCAAACTGTAAATAGCTATATGAAGTTAGCTAATCAGAATACTCGCTACTCTGCTATTGTGTCTGATCGAACTGCAAGCTCTATTAGCAATATCTATTTTTCATGGTTAAGTAATCTTAATGAGAATGGAAAATCTGGATACCAATTTCTTCATTCTGTAAGGCCTTCTACTGACTTAAATTTTAAAGACTATTTTTTAAAAAATGAAAATGATAATGCATCATACACTTATGATAGTGGTTATCTTTCCCCACTTGTTGACACTAATCAATTAATAAATGTACTTAATAAATTAGGTCAAGAAGGTTGTCGCATTATTCAATTTAAACAATACTTTACAGGAAATCATGTAGAAATTTTAGATAATAAAGAAAATCAACCTAAGATAGTAACTTGTATAAATAGTAGTAAACATAATGGTACCTACACATATCGATACAAAGATTATCCAACAGAGAGTACAAGACTTGAACGTGCTTTAGCATTGCAAAGTATGATAAATGCTCAGGCTAAGGATGGGTATCGTTTAGTTAGTCGCTCTTTAGATATATCTGCCACTAAAAAAAATGGCTTATTATTTATGAAAGATAGTGAAGAGCTAGATGTAGGAGAATTTAAAGTATTTTCAGAAGAGATTTTCTCAAATACTCCTATCCTTAAATATTTGAATAAACGCTTTAATCAGCAAGGTCAAATAGGCTGGTTGTATACAAATGCAGAATTTGTATACGCAAATAATCCAAAATCTATTCAGGCAGATCTCAATGATTTTCAAATAATTGAATAATTTTAGATGGGCACGATTGCATAAAGAGACTATAAGCAGTAAGCATCCAGTGAACCCCCACTTTCGCTAAAATGCAATGCCCCAATAGTGTCCACTTAAATTTTAGTGGGCACTTATTTATGGGAGGATTACCCTGCCAAATCAGTGGCAACCCGACCAAAATCAAAAAATAGGTATGAGGTTCAGCACACGCTTACACTTAAGCTTATAAATCAGAGTATGTAAATTGACCAGAAAAAGAGTAAGACATAAAAAAAGCCTCTCAAAATGAGAGGCTTTTTTTCAGAATATCAATTAACGATTGTTGTCGTCTTCTTGAGATTCTTCAAATTTAGAATCGTTGTCAAAACCGCTTGCAGACTGACCACCGAAGCCACCTTGACCGCCAAAGCCGCCACCTTGACCACCGAAGCCACCTTGACCGCCGAAGCCGCCACCTTGACCACCGAAGCCACCTTGACCACCGAAGCCGCCACCTTGACCACCGAAGCCGCCACCTTGACCGCCGAAGCCGCCACCTTGACCACCGAAGCCACCTTGACCGCCGAAGCCACCTTGACCGCCTGCTGGTGCACCCGCTGGACGTGGATTACGCGCAGGAACAACTGTAGAAATTGCATGTTTGTAAACCATTTGGCTTACAGTGTTTTTCAATAAAACAACATATTGGTCAAAAGATTCAATATGACCTTGTAGCTTGATACCGTTCACAAGGAAGATAGAAACAGGAATACGTTCTTTACGGAGAGAATTTAAGAACGGATCTTGTAAAGTTTGACCTTTAGACATGTTATAACTCCAAAAATAATTAAAAATCAGCGCAAAAACTATCTTTATTTTTCAATTAAAAATTATAAAAAAGACAGTGTGTAAATTTTGCTTTATCCGTACCAGTTTCGCAAGTCTTCTTGAGCCTGCTTTATCGTAAAATATGTGTGAAATTTATGCGATTCCTGCAACGATCTGAGCCAAGTATATTGACGTTTCGCAAGTTGTCGTGTTGCGAATAGCGCCTTACCCTCCATTTCCTGCATTTTTCTGCGACTTTCATCACCTTTTTGTAAAAACTCTAAAGCTTGACGATAACCGACAGAGCGCATGGAAGGTAAATTTGCATCTAAATCGTATTTTTCAATAAGATGACGCACCTCATTTAAAAAACCCATTTCCCACATGATCTCTAAGCGTTTTTCAATACGCTGATGTAATTCTACCCGATCAGGCACTAAGGCGTGGTTATGAAAAGTGTAACGATATGGTACATTTTTAGGTTGTTCTGCTTGCAGTTGGGTAATTGGTGTGCCTGTTAATTTATAAACTTCCAAAGCACGAATAATACGTTGCTTATCGGACACTTTAAACTTTTGTCCCGCCAATGCATCTACCGCACATAATTCTGCATATACAGCCTCCCAACCTTCACGCGCGGCTTTATCTTCAATTTCAGCACGTACTTGGTAATTGGCACTGGGTAAATTTGAAGATAAACCTTCAAGCAATGCCTTAAAATACAGCATGGTTCCGCCCACTAAAATTGGGGTTTTTCCTATCGCGTGCATATCGTCAATCAAGGCGCAGGCATCTTCGACAAACTGTGCAGCAGAATAAACTTCAAGCGGGCTGATAATATCAATCAAATGATGCGGATAACGCGCCTGTTCCGCTTTAGTTGGTTTGGCTGTACCAATATCCATATCTCGATAAACTAGCGCAGAATCGACTGAAATCAGCTCAAAATGCCCCATTTCATACAGCTCACATGCCAAAGCAGTTTTACCGCTTGCAGTTGGTCCCATTAAATTGATGACCGGCAATTGATTTGACATGTAACGCTACTCTCCTCGAGCAAAAAGTTTATCTAGTTGTGCCAATGGAAAGGCACGCCAAGTCGGGCGACCATGATTACATTGGCTAGCAAATTCGGTTTGTTCCATTTGACGCAATAAGGCATTCATTTCAGAAAGACTTAACATCCGATGTGCACGTACTGCACTATGACATGCCATTCCCGCCAAAATATGATCACGCTTTTGCAGTAACGCCTGCGCTTCATCATTTGGGTCTAAATCATCAAGTAATTCAGGAATTAATTCGGCAAAATCTGCCTTATGCAAAATCGCGGGCACACCGCGCACAATGACCTGTTCATCGCCATATTGGTCTATTTCCAAGCCCAGTCGTGCCAATTGTTCTTTTAAATCATCCACCCGCATGGCTTGCATGCGGCTAATGCTGATAACTTTGGGGATCAGCAATTGCTGCGAAGTCCAAAACTCAGGTTTATCCCAAGCGGCTTTCATCTGTTGCAACACAATTCGTTCATGGGCGGCATGCATATCTACAATAATCAAGCCTTCACTATTTTGCGCCAGAATGTAAATACCATGCAATTGCGCAATTGCAATGCCGAGCGGATGCTCATCCACCGCAGGTGTTGTGTTTGTTTGCGTAAGATTGGCTGAGTCTTGATCTAGATCACGTAAAGGCGCGAGATAGCTTTTTAAAGCATTGTTGAGCTGTTGCGAACCTTGATAATTACTCTGCACAGGTCGGTTATATTGAACTGTCTGCGGCTGACTCTGATTAAAATCGGTAAGTAACTCACTTCCCGCTTGTGAAGCGGGCTGCATCGTGTACGCATCTACTGCATCGTCAGCGGAATTGTAAGGATTTGCCTCGGCATGTTTGTGCAGTAAAAATTGTTCCTGATAACGCGGTTGCACCACATAAGGCGCAGCTTGTTCGACAGGATCAGCTTTCATAGCAGTGGCTAAATCTGCTGTTGCAGTTTGAAATTGCGCCAAGGTTTCTTTGGCATAATGTCGTACAAACTCATGCACTTCCCGCTGATTTAAAAAGCGAATTTCATGCTTGGTCGGATGCACATTGACATCAATATTTTCAGGCTCAACCTCTAAAAACAGTAAATACGCAGCATGCTGATGTCCATGCAAAATACCTTCGTATGCCATACGCAAAGCATGGGAGATGGTCTTGTCTTTTACAATGCGCCCATTCACATACACATACTGCAAGTCGGCTTGCGAACGTGCATCGGAAGGATGCCCCAACCAACCCGATAAGTGCATGGTGACACTGTCAGCATCTATCCAATAGGCATTTTCGACAAAGTTTCGTCCTAAAAGTTGCTGCACGCGCTGAAAACGCAATTCGCCACTGTCTGCAATGGGTAAATTCAGTTTGATGCTGTCGTTGTGTTCCAAAACAAAACGAATATCGAAATGTGTGAGTGCCAAACGACGCACAATTTCTTCAATATGTCCGAATTCTGTACCCGCTTTTTTCAGGAATTTACGTCGTGCAGGCACATTAAAAAATAAATCCTGTACCCGAATATGTGTGCCTTTTTGTGCAGCAACGGCCTGAATATCTTGATGGTCAAAGGCAGTGCCATTGACTTCGACCTGATAACCGACACCATCTTCAGTTTGGCTACTGACCAAAGTCAAACGCGATACTGCTGCAATTGATGCCAGTGCTTCACCACGAAAGCCTAAACTGACAATAGCATGTAAATCATCAGCCGTTTGAATTTTACTGGTCGCGTGACGAGTCACCGCCAAAGGCAAATCTTCAGCATGAATGCCACGACCATTATCAATAATTTCAATGAGTGTACTGCCGCCTTGTGCCACACGAATAATCAGCTCGGTTGCACCTGCATCAATGGAGTTTTCTAGTAACTCTTTGACCACAGAGGCAGGACGCTCAATTACCTCACCCGCAGCAATTTGGTTGGCTAAGGCAGGTTCAAGCGTGTGGATCCGACGTAGATTTAACACATCAT
Source organism: Acinetobacter sp. YH01007 (assembly GCF_013420425.1). Classification (NCBI taxonomy): domain Bacteria; kingdom Pseudomonadati; phylum Pseudomonadota; class Gammaproteobacteria; order Moraxellales; family Moraxellaceae; genus Acinetobacter; species Acinetobacter sp. YH01007. The sequence goes on from NZ_VOYC01000008.1 coordinate 76,669, forward strand.
TAGGCATGATTAAATTGTTGCTCCAAAGCTTGTTGTAATGCAACCGAAGACGAACTTAGCATTGCTGTACGGCTTAATTCATCTTCCGATTTTTTAATTTCAATGATCAAGTCTGCGGGCGGAATTTCATCGCCACCTTTTGATGGCCATTCAAATAAAAACAAGGCATTTGGGGTTTCTAAATAATCACGAATGCCCATCAGCTCTAATTCATAAGGATCATTTAAACGATATAAATCAAAATGAAAAATATCTTGTCCTTGTATTTGATAAGGTTCCACCAAGGTGTAAGTCGGGCTTTTAACCGCGCCCTGATGCCCCAAATGCTGTAGAAAATAACGCGATAAAGTGGTTTTTCCTGCGCCTAAATCACCAATTAAATAAATCACACCCGACCGAAAATGCGTTGCCAAAACCTGCGCCAGATTTTGGGTATCTTGCTCATTATTTAAAGCCAAATTAAATGAATACTGCATAACGCTCACGACATGATTCAAAAGACCAATTATGATAGCATCGCACTGCTTTAAAGCCTATGTACTGATGGATAAAACTGTGTAAATGTGGACAATTTATAACAATTTTAGACAAGGCAATGAATCAAGATTGTTAAGCTTAGCACCCAAACTGCTTAGGCTATTTTCAATATGATGAAAAAGAAACTCTCACACCTGAATATGAGCAATTTGCAGATGAAGTCGACTCATCCCAACACCTTTGTTCCACCCATGCTAGATGGTGTGAGCGCCAGCAAATTGCATTTACCCAAATTAAGCACACAGCCTGAATCAATTTTTCGTTATTTATGTGCCCAGTTTGCCCATATTTCTGCACAGGAATGGCTGCAACGCTTTGAGGATGGTCTGGTTTATGATGCCGAAGGCAAGCGTTTAGATTTAGATACACCTTATAGCGCACATCAGGATATTTTTTATTATCGTTTTTTAGCGCATGAAGTTGCCGTGCCTTTTCAGCATCAAGTTTTATTTGAAAATGAACACTTATTGGTTGTAGATAAACCACATTTTTTGACCATGAGCCCTACAGGGCAATATGTACAAGAAACCTTATTAGTACGCTTAAAAAAACAAACACAGAATGAGCAGCTCACACCTATTCATCGTTTAGACCGCGAAACTGCGGGTGTGGTGCTGTTTTCCAAACAACCAGAAACTCGGGCGGTGTATCAGCAATTATTTGCAGAACGTCAGGTGCAAAAAACCTACCATGCCATTGCGCCTTATCAAGCTAATTTGTCACTACCATGTACTGTGCAATTACGCATGGAAAAAGGTGAACCTTTTTATTTGATGCACGTCGTGGCAGGCACACCTAACAGCGAAACAGAAATTCGTTTGCTTGAACATAATCAAACATGGGCAAAATATGAATTAAAGCCTACAACAGGCAAGCAGCACCAACTGCGTGTGCATTTAAATAGCTTAGGTATTGCGATTAAGAACGACCCGTTTTATCCCATTTTACAGCACAAACAAGCAGATGATTTTTCTGCACCGCTACAATTGCTTGCCAAGCATTTAAGTTTTTTTGACCCGATTAGCCAGCAACAATTCCACTTTAGCGCACAGCAAGAATTGACATTGTAATATGTTTGTCATTACAAAATAGTGGATTTTCGTTGTAGTCATATTGAAATTACAAATGAATTGTTTACAATATTGCTAAAATTTAAATCTATTTCCTTCTATTAAAAATTATGAGAAAAACTGAAGTCTATCAAGTACGCTTGGACTCTCAAGAGAAAAAACAAGCCTTTGCTGTGTTTAAACAGTTGGGGATTACGCCTGCGCAAGCGGTACGTTTGTTTTTTAAGCAAGTCGTGCTGACTAAATCAATTCCCTTTTCAATTGAAAATCAGAATATTAATCTGGAACAATTGATTAAGTTACGCAAATTAAAACAAGAGCAAAAAGCAACGCTAGTGGATGCAACCCCAAGCAATGAAGCATCTGTAACTGGCAATAATAGTGTTGAAGATTTTGAACTGGATGATGAACATCTAGACTTGTTTGATGAACTCAATGCAATTTTGGGTGAAACTGACAAAAATTAACAGTGTTGCATTTTTAAACAATTCTTTAAAAATTTACTTTAAAAACTTAGCTATGCTTCATGCAAGGACAATAAAAAAGCATGGAGTATCGTAATGATTGTAAGACGTGCCACTTTAGAAGACTTAGACCAGCTTGCTGTATTGTTCGATGAGTATCGTCAGTTTTATGGTGCATCCTCGAATTTAAGCCTTTCAGCAGCATTCTTAAAACAGCGTTTTGAAAATCAGGAAAGTGTGATTTTCATTCATATCAAAGATCAAAAAATCACTGGATTTGTATTACTTTATTTAGGCTTTTCTTCGGTTGCCTGCTCGACCTACTATATTTTAGATGACGTTTATGTCACCCCTGTTTTTAGACGACAAGGTTCGGCCAAACAGCTCATTGATACTGCAATTTTATTTGCACGACATGAAAATGCGCTACGGATTAGCCTTGAAACACAAAAAAGTAATTACCAATCCCACCAATTGTATGAAAAGATGGGCTTTGTCAAAGATGATGAATTCCAGACTTATCACTGCTTTTTAAAATAGTCACCTGATCTGACGATTACGGCTTTAGGCAAAGGGTTTAAATTTAATCTGACGTAAGCCATTGATCATAAGCTATTGATGAAAGTTCAGCAGAACCTCATTTATTCCATACGGTTTTTTGCCAATTCGACTTGTTCAGGGCTTAAATACATCCATTCACCCACATCTAAAGCCAAATCAGTCAAGTTTAATGCACCAACTTGCTGACGATGTAATTGTTCTACTTTATTGCCCACTGCTGCCAGCATACGTTTAACTTGGTGATAAACACCTTGATGAATGGTCATCTGCAATTCATGTTCAGCAAGCTGTTGTACCTCTGTTGCAGCAAATGTCCCTGATTCATTGCGCAATGCGACACCCTGCTCAAGTTGCTGGATTTGTGTTGCATTAATCGGGTCTGCGGTGTGCATAGCATACACTTTTGCCACATGCTTTTTAGGATGGGTCAATGCTTGTAAAAACTGTCCATCATCCGTCAGCAATAACAGCCCTGTGGTGTCCTGATCTAAGCGTCCAACACACTGCAAACCACGATTCAGCAATACATCATCAAACAAGTCAAACACACTAAAATGATGGGTCGCCTGATGCGAACACTCATAGCCTTGTGGTTTATGTAAGGCGATATAGACCTTTTCACGATATTGATAATTTTGCCCATACACCGAAAATTGCAAAACCGTTTCAGGCGCAATTTTTATCGCGAATTTAGGATTGGTCTGGGTTTCGCCCATAATGGTGACTGCACCATTTTTAATGAGTTGTTGGCAATGTTTACGTGATCCAAAGCCTTGTGATTGCAACATTTTTTCCAACAACATGATGAGCGACCTAATGATAAAAAGTATAAATATATTTGCTGCTATTCTAAACCAAATACACCGTAAATTCTGAACACATTGCGTACCTTGCCCGCTTGTAGTTCAAAACAGTTACAATAACTGCACTTTTCCAATTTATTTCCCCTTTTATGGATCACCATGCTCTCTCAATTAGACCTTAACCTGATGGTGCTGATCGTTCTACTCGCATGCGGTATTTTTAGCCAAAATACGGCTGTGACCATTGCCGCAGCAGTACTGATTGTTTTTAGAATTACGCCGCTAAGTGAATTTTTCCCACTATTGCAGCAGCATGGCTTAAATCTGGGCATTATCATTCTCACCATTGGCGTACTGACACCCATTGCCAGTGGCAAACTTCCAGGCGAAGCAATTCTAAAATCTTTCCTGAGTTGGAAATCTTTACTTGCGATTGCAATTGGTGTTTTTGTGGCATGGTTAGGCGGGCGTGGTGTCAAGCTCATGACCAATCAGCCTGATGTGGTCGCAGGCTTATTGATTGGTACAGTCGCAGGTGTTGCTGTGCTACGTGGCGTGCCTGTGGGACCACTGATTGCAGCAGGAATTCTCACCTTGTTTATTGGCTATTCTTAACATAGATTTAGGGACGCTTGGTTTAGATGGTTTTGCTTGAATTCATCGTCTTGTATCAACCAATTTCAATAAAAACCATCCAAATCTAAGCCACTTTGCGAAACAAGATAGATGTTAATATCATTCCCATTGCAGATAAAACGGCCATTAAAATACCAACCCAAAGCCATGTTCCTGTGGCAGATACGATAGCTGCGACCACAGGCGGCAATAAAAATTGTGAAATTGCCGAGCACTGCAACACCAAACCTACGGTGGTACTAATCGCAATCGGTTGTGGTGCAAAATTAAGTACTTGCGCAAATACCACAGCTGCGACTAAACCACCAAATAAAGAGAAATGGATGACCAATAAAAACTGCACAATGAATGGTAAAACATCACGCAAAATATAAAAACTCAGTGCGCATAGCATCAATACCGCAAAACCCATTTGCATCAACACTTGCGCTCTCAGCCCACGCTGTAATAACAACCCACATACAAATGTACCCACCGCATTTGCCATTGCAACCATAGCTGTGAGCACACCTGCGGTTTGTAAAGATATTTGATATTGCTGATAAATGGTCGGCAAAAAACCCACCAAACTGAACCACTGCCCTGCATAAACACCAAAAACCAAAGCCAATATCCATGCGGGTGGATGGCTCAAAGTGCTTTTAATCAGTTCAAAGATGGCAATGGCTTGCGTGCTGATCTGCACACTCGGTACGGCTTTATAAATGATGATTGCGAGCGCAAAGGATAACAATCCCAAACACATCCACACGCCTTGCCAATCCAAGATGGTCAGTAAAAACGGCGTACTTAGTAAACCAATACCCATCCCACCGCCCATATAGGCACTCCACAGCCCCATTTTGGCAGGCAACTGCTCCACTGCAACCAGTTGACGAATAAATGCAGGGCCGCTGAGTGTAATCAGTAAAAAGCCAAAACCTTCAATTACACGCAGACTTAATAGTGCGGAAAAGCTATGTACAAAACCACCAACAAAACTTGCACCTGCCAATAAAGACAAACCCAAAAGTACACAGCGTTTTAAGCCAATTTTTGCGGTATAACTGCCTAGCAACAACGCCAAAGACATGCCCGCAGCTTGTACCAAAGACAGCAAAAAACCTGCCTGAACCAAACTAATTCCGAGTTCAGCTTGTAGGATGGGTACAGTCGGTGGCAACTTGCCAATATGCATTGCTGCCATAAAACCCGCAGCAACAATCCACAAATCCTTTGTCAGCCAACGTACCGAACTCACTGCGCTCTCCCTTAATTTTCGCAAGGCAAGCTTAGCAAGAACATCTCACTGTTTTTAGTGGAGATTTAGATGAGCTTAGTGTTTTTAGCGATAAATTAGCATTCTCTTTACGATGCTGATCGTACGATTTTTAACTTGAATAATACTGCGTGCGTTTTTGGGAAAATTTCTCTAATTGCTTCAAAAAGCCTTCAAAATAGCACTTTTCTTTTTCTTCGCTACGATAACCCGCATACAAGGTACGGCGTAATCCTCCCGCAGCAACGCAGTCTAAACGACGTGAAGTTACCCAGCCTTTTTGCTCATATTCATTCACCACCCAATCTGGCAATGCGCCAATCCCTCGCCCACTCGCCACCAGTTGAATCAACATTTGGGTTAAATCTGTAGTACGAATAGCTTTTGGCTGAATATTGGCTGGAATGAATAGCTTAGACATAATATCTAAACGGTGTTTATCGACAGGATAGGTAATCAGGGTTTCTTCTGCCAACTCCTGTACGGTAATGCGCTCGGCACGTACTAAAGGATGAGTATTTGACAACACCAAACGCGATTCATATTCAAAAATTGGAAAATATTCGATACCTTTTAAGGCAATCGGGTCTGCGGTAATCAATAAATCAAATTCTGCGTTTTGCAATAATTCATGCGGATTGGCTTCAAAACCTGAAGCAAAATCTAAATCTACATCAGGGTATTGCTGACGATATTGATTCAGCAGCGGCATCAACCAGTCAAAGCAACTATGACATTCCGAAGAAAAAATAATTCGCCCCGTTTGACCATGCACAATGCGGGTAATATCAGTTTGGGTGATTTGAATTTGTGGCAGGACATCATCCGCCAGTTTCAATAAACGCTGTCCGACATTGGAAAATGTCACAGGGCGACTACGACGGTTCACCACTTCTACGCCATACCAATGATCTAGTTCTTTGAGTTGATGAGAAATGGCAGATGGCGTCAGACATAAATCATTGGCGGCAGCAACCAAAGAACCATGTTCACGCAGGGCTGATAGCGTTTTTAAGTGGCGAATTTCAAGCATTGCTTGTTCCTAGTTTTTCAAGTTATTGACTGCATGTTTAGACCTAGGTCGCATTTTTATTTTGCAAAATAAGAAACAAAGCCAAACATGATTCAATTTAATAATGAATTAATTTAATCTTAGCATGTAAATAATGAGTTTTCTTCATCTTAGTTTTTATTCGATGATATTTACTACGAAATCAATACAATTCCATAAAAATAATATGGCTTTCAGCAAGCATGTTTTAGGCTTCCAACGTGCAGAGCCAAACTAGAATTGAAATTCTTAACCCAAGCCTCGCTTACTCCGACAACTTCTCTCCACAATGTGGGCAGTATTTATAAGGCTCCTGTTCTAAACGCAGCTCTTCTTCACGACGCTCACGAATTAACTGCAATAAAATATCTTGGGTTTGCTCAGTGGTTAAACCGACTTGTTTGCGTAAATCTTCAATTTTTTCTTGATCATTTAACAGATCAATCTCACTATTTTGCAATAGCTCTCTAAATTTCAACCCTAAATGCTGCTTACGTTGTTCAAGTTCGTTGGCTAAACCTGTGGCTAAAATACCTGCAGGCAATGCTGCCAAGCCGACACCCAATACCGTAATTAACGCACCTAAAATTCTGCCCCAAGGGGTAATTGGTGTGACATCGCCATAACCGACTGTGGTTAAAGTCACCACTGCCCACCACATCGAAGCGGGAATTGAGCTAAAGGCTTCAGGCTGTGCCTTGCTTTCCACCACATACACACCTGCGGCAGACATCACAATCATAATAGAGAGAATAAAAATGACTGCCTGAAATGATCCTTTTTCCCGTTCGATCACTCTTAATAAAATTTGCAATGATACAAAGTAACGTGTCAGTTTTAACAAACGCAGCAAACGTAAAATTCTTAGGAACCGTAAATCTAGATGCACAAAGAAGTTAATATAAGCAGGTAGAATCGCCAACAAATCTATAATTGCCCCACCGCTGGTAAGCCATTTTACACGCTGTTTCCACGGCGAAATAAACGGGTCTTTTTCGGCAATACTCCAAATCCGCAGCAAATATTCAAGCGTAAACACTGCGATGGAAAAGTTTTCAAAATGGTCAAAAAATACCTGATAGGCAAGATAGACATCATTCACCGACTCTAAAATAACCGCACTGGCATTGCCTAAAATCAGTAAAATTAAAAAATAGTTAATGCAACGACTAAACCATGTTTCATAGTCATCGTCGTGTAAGTTGTTATAGACAAATTTTCGAAATGTGTACCACGGTGTAAATGCCATACCGAATATTATATTTTAAGGCTTACAGTGATGGCAGTTTAACCGAAGTTTTTCTCAAAACGATAGTATTTTATGTGACGTTAAGCGGGCATTTTTAATGCAGAATTGCAGTATAAGTCATCATTATCCAAATGACTAAACTACTGAATAAACAGCAATGCTAAACGCACCTGATCATAGCCCATGCGTGGACTAGTCGCTTCAACAATCGGGCGCAGTTTAATTGCGCCATCATCGCTGAAGTGCTCTGCATTTTGACGCTTCATTAATCGCTTATAAATTTTACGGACCTCTTCCACCACTTCTTCACCTGGATGTGCCACTGAAATATCCAGATTTTGTTCTTTTTGCAAACGTGCCAAATGGTTGATAATAGTTGCAGGAGTTAAACCTCGCTCTACTGCAATATCCTGAATATCATAACCTTCTTCAAATAAAGCGCGGGTTTCATCTAACGTGGCAGTCGCATAATTGGTTTTTCCACCTTTGGCAATTTTCTTTTCATTGCGCAAAATTTCGGTTTCGTTCAACGTGCCACCACAGTGACGAATAAATGCATTATGTTGTGGTGTTAAATCCAACAGCTCATAGTGCGTTTCAGCTTCTTCAGACAATTCCTGAAAACGGCGGTCAGCCTTAATCGCTAAACTGTCGAGTTCCAAAGCTTGGCTATTAAATCCCAATAAACGCAAACCGCTTAACGATTTTAATCGTGACAACGCCACATAACCCTGCCCTTTTTCAAAAGTATGGCTAAGATTGATTTCTGCCGCTTCTAAGGTCATACCTTGTGATTTGTGGATGGTAATTGCCCATGCCAAACGCAGCGGAATTTGCTGGAAACTGGCAATGGTTTTGCCTGCATCATTATCCACCGACCAAGTTTCAGGCTCGACCAGTAATACTGTGCCATCGGTCAATTTTACTTTAGGCAAAATACCGTGATCGTCATCTTCTTCAAAGCCAATCACTTCGCCCAAACTGCCGTTGATATAGCCCATATCGAAGTTGTTTTTAACAAACATCACTTTGGCATGTTTTTTTAGATTTAAAATTTCAGGCGCACGTACGGATGATTTCAGCGTTTCAATCAACTTTTCATTGCCATCACACACGGCATCAAACTGCTTGCTCTCAGTTTCAATTTCATTCAGATGCTTAAAGTTGATATTGTCCACGTCCATATTGTGCGTATATAAACGTGTGAAAGTGTCGCCAATATCTTGATGGCGGGTGTGCTCCAAAGCCTGAATATGTTGATGATCAATACTTTGTGCACGAATTGCATTGAGAATGTCATTTAAATAATCGTCGCCCTGACGGTGCTGCTCAGTTAAATAACAGACTCGAAATTTAGCTTCGACCCACGCCTCTGACATAAAACAGAACTTGTCACGATTGCGCTCATCGTTTTTTCCTACAGACGGTAACTGGAAAAAATCTCCTGCAACAATCACCTGAATGCCGCCAAAGGCTTCATCACTGTCTTTAAAATATTTTAAAACCTGATTGACTAAATTCAGTTGCTTGGCATGCAACATCGAAATTTCATCAATAATCAACACTTGCGCATTTTCTAAATGTTCTTTGAGATATTTGCGCTCTTTCATATTTTTTAGGTCGGCATCGGACAAAAAGTCTTTAATACCAATACCTGCCCACGTGTGAATGGTCATGCCATTCATATGCGTTGCAGCAATACCTGTAGATGCTGTAATGGCTACAGGTACTTTTCGTGCTTTTAAATAATTGATGTATTGATTCAGGGTATAGGTTTTACCCGCACCAGCAGAGCCTGTTAAAAAGACATTTTCGCCTGCTTTTAAAAGTTTAAGTGCAGTTTCCTGTTTCATAAGACCTATACCATTGCTGAACGGCTATAGCCTAACGAGTTTTTGCCTAAAAGTTAAGGCTCAAGTCTGCGAATACGACAACTGTTGTCTTATGCTTTAGCTGGCAATTGTGGATTCAGCCATGCAATAAACTGCTCTGCAATGGTCACCAGTAACTGTTCCGCTTTTTGATTATTCGGATATTCCAATTGATCAAACACAAGTTGCCCATTCCTAAAGTGACAGCCCAAGGTCAATTGCTGCACATAATGTGGTGATGCCATGTGAAACGCCACATATTGTCCTTCACTCACGGCTTTGGCATAGCTCAGTGCCAAACAGTGTTTAAAGTTTTTCGATTCTTCAATAATACGGTCTAAATCGGTCAGTTCTTCAAAACACCAACCTGAAAAGTACAATATTTGCTGCGGGCTTTTCGCCTGCCATGTGCTACACGGAATTTCTTTTTTCAGTTTGGCAAATAGCTCTGCTTTATACACTTGTTGATGCCAATGTACCGCTTGATGAAACAACCCCAACCAACTCAAACTTTTTGGAATATGTGTATGCGCTACGAAATATTCCAGTAAATAGTCGCGCACATAACTGTCAAATACCGAAACACGTGTATTGTGTGCACGTAAATAAAAACGCTGCCGAAAATCATCAGGCTGAATCTGATAACGCTGCAATACCGTATAAAAGTCACGTTGCTGCTGACTATCAGACTGAATATAGTCCAACAAAGCTGTCGGTAAATCTTGGGTGATCTGCTGTAAATACAACATATAACTTTGCATGACACGACTTAAACGCCGAAATACATGCTTGACCAAATGCTCATCGTGTTGCGCCACGGTTTTCAGCAAAGTCATCCATTCATCCAAATACAAAATAGAAGGACTAATGGCAACCCGCGGATCATCCAACGATTGTTTTTCGCCATGCGGCATTAAACTGACATTATGCGCATGTGCGAACCACGCTTGCTGTGTCGCATATACATTACAGCTTTGAATGAACATACGTGCGGCTGAATATTGAAAATATTGCAAAGTTGCCAAAATAATCCGTGGATGTGCCTGACTACAATCGACAAAACTGAGCGCAGTCACTGCCACCCGCACACTGGTATGATGAATATTTAAACTAAGCCAATCCAACACTTGTGCAGACTGTTTAAACAGCCAATTCACCGCACGTGGATAATCAAATAACGGCAGTTTGGCGACTTTCTTTTGCCAAATTAAAGGGCAAGATTTTAAAAAATGCGGTTTCGCCAAAGCATCGGAACGCTGCCACACCTCACGGTGCATTAAACGCGCAAAACCCAATAAATGCCCATGTTCTTCGGCATGTCGATACAACAACCGAATATCATCCTGATGATCGATTAAATCCTGCAAATTAAATCGTTCAGGAAATGAAATACTTAAAATACGATGCATGGCTTTAGGTAAAAATTCTGCCGCACTAAAACAAAAATCATCATAACTTTGCATCAGTGCTTGCACTGGCAAAAAGGTTTCACCCTCTATAAATTCCAAAGCACACAGCATCGTTAAGTTAGTTAAAACATCTTCAGGAATGTGCTGCCCTTGCTGCACAAATTTGGTCAATACTGGTTGATACTGATCGTCTGCCTGCATTAATGCCTGATCTAAAATTTGTGCCTGCATTGCATCTAAATGCAATAACAATTGCTTAACCCGTGCTGCACCATCTACCCACAGGTAAACTTGCTGCAGAATCAATTGTCGCAATTGCTGCGCCTGATTACGCAAAAATAAAGAATGCTGCGGTTTTAAATCCCCAGTCAAAAAATGCAGATCATGTAAGAAAAAATCTTCAAATGCTTCTTGCTGTTTCCCCGCAAATTCAAAGTGAGTTTCTATTAAATTTGTATGCGATTTTGGCGGATAAAATTCAAGACTAAACAGACCATTCAGCAATTCGACCCGATGCTGCAAAGGATCGATCCGAAACAAATTTTGTGCTGTAAAATGTCCAACCAAATCCATTTGATCTTGATAGATTTCTGCGGCCACACTGGAAATACGAACCAATTGCTGTGCAACGGCATGCAACTGGCTATGCTGGCAAATTGGCTGCATATACGCTCCTCATGCTTAAGTGCGGTCTATCTAAGTGTCATCTTATTTTTATTTGATTGCACCGACTAGACCCATCACGTGATACATCCCTATTTTTTGTTTTTTATTTCCATCTGCAAAAAGTGGACAATTCTTCAATCGAGCTTAAGCCACTTATTAATTGAATTACACCTGAAATTTATGTGAACGGTATCTACACCTTAAAATTAGAGATACAAAAACACTATAAACAAGATTTAAGCCCTTGCCTATAGCCTGCGCACAACTTCAGAAAAAATAAAAACCCATTAAAAAACAAATAAATTTCAATTGATTAGTTTGCATTATTTACTCAGAAAATAGGGTTGGTGTTTGGTAGGTAGGATTTCACCACAAAGCATTGAATACTCAAATCACGGTTCAACACCGCGATAACAACACATTATTCCAATACCCAATGCAAGAAGGAATCTGAGCATGGCTTTTAAAAATATTGCAGATCAAACCAACGGTTTTTATATTCCTTGTGTGTCTCTCTTCGGCCCTGGTTGTGCCAAAGAAATTGGCGTAAGAGCGCAAAATTTAGGTGCTAAAAAAGCCCTGATTGTGACAGATGAAGGACTGTTTAAATTTGGCGTAGCCGAAACCATTGCAGGCTATCTCACCGAAGCAGGCGTTGCTAGCCATATCTTTGCAGGTGCTGAGCCAAACCCAACCGACATTAACGTACATAAAGGTGTCGATGCCTACAATGCCAATCAATGCGACTTTATTGTGTCTTTAGGTGGTGGTTCTTCACATGACTGCGCCAAAGGCATTGGCTTAGTTACCGCAGGTGGTGGGCATATTCGTGATTATGAAGGCATTGATAAAAGTACCGTGCCAATGACCCCGCTAATTGCCATTAACACCACAGCAGGTACAGCATCGGAAATGACCCGTTTCTGTATCATTACCAACACTGACACGCACGTTAAAATGGCAATTGTCGATTGGCGCTGCACACCACTCATCGCCATTGATGATCCAAAACTCATGATTGCCAAACCTGCAGGTTTAACCGCAGCAACAGGCATGGATGCCTTAACCCATGCTGTAGAAGCCTACGTTTCAACTGCAGCCAATCCTATTACCGATGCCTGCGCTGAAAAAGCTATTCGTATGATTAGCCAGTGGCTTAGCCCTGCCGTGGCAAATGGTGAAAATATTGAAGCACGTGATGCCATGAGCTATGCGCAATATTTGGCTGGTATGGCATTTAATAATGCCTCATTGGGTTATGTTCATGCCATGGCGCATCAACTCGGTGGTTTCTACAACTTGCCGCACGGCGTCTGTAATGCAATTTTACTGCCGCATGTTTGCGAATTTAACCTGATTGCCTGCCCTGAGCGTTATGCAGATATTGCAGAATTGATGGGAGTCAATACTGACGGATTAACCACCACAGAAGCCGCCTATGCCGCAATTGATGCAATTCGTGAATTATCTAGCTCAATTGGTATTCCAACAGGTTTAGCAGAGTTAGGCGTGAAAGAAGATGACTTGGCGATTATGGCTGAAAATGCACAAAAAGATGCCTGCATGCTCACCAACCCACGTAAAGCCAATCATGCACAAGTGGTCGAAATTTTTAAAGCCGCGATGTAATTTGAATCTCCTGCTGAGTGAATCAAGATTTGCTCAGCATCTCCCATCCTTTTTTTCAATTTTCCTCTTTTGCTGTTTTATTTTTATCCTTCCCTTTGGCAGAACCATCTCAGATGCGTTCTGCTTTTTTTGCTGTTCAAAACAAAATGAACTCGCAGCATAAAACTAAAGCGATTTAGATGCAGAGGGTTTGCATAATTCAATTTGACAAATGCGCACAGCTCATCAAGGATATAGTCAAAATAAAATGGATGACGAACACCTTATGCTGTTAAGTAAAAAACAAAAAACAACACCAAGCTATCAACCCGATATTTTGGGTGCCGATTACCAACAAATGACGCTGGATTTTCCATCTGATTATGAAGGCAAAGTGATTGCTACCTTGGTACGCAAAAAAGCTGAACAGGAAACCCGTAAAGCCGTACTTTATATTCATGGTTTTATTGACTATTTCTTTCAAACTGAAATGGCAGACCAGTTTAATCAGTACGGCTACGACTTTTATGCCTTAGATTTGCGCAAATACGGGCGTTCGCATTTGTCACATCAGCATTGGTACAACGTGCGCAGCTTGTCTGAATATGATGCAGAAATTTCCGCTGCACTTGAGCAAATTGCCGCAGAAGAACATGACTCAGTGATTTTGGCAGGACATTCAACAGGTGGATTAATCACCACGTTATATGTGGCACATCATCCCAATCATCCACTGATTCGTGGTTTATGGTGTAACAGCCCTTTTTATGATTTCAATATGAGCGAAATTGAGAAAAAAGTCGGCATTCCTCGTCTAAGCCAATTAGGCAAATTACTGCCAGAAATGAAATTTCCAAGTCGCCTCAATCCATTTTATGTGCCAAGTCTACACAAGCAATATCATGGTGAATGGCTATTTAACTTGGAATGGAAAAAACCGCGCTATCCTAAAGTGCGATTAAGTTTTGTACGTGCAATTCATGAAGCACAAAAAGAAATTCATGCCAGTGTGCATTTGGGTGTACCAACCTTAATTATGCATGCGAGTCAAAGTAGTTATCCACGCCAATGGAATGAGATTGCGCAACGTACTGACGTAATTTTAGATGTTGCGGATATGCAAAAATATGGGCATCACATGCATGGTGATATTCAGCTTTGCCAAATTGAAGATGGCGTGCATGATTTGGTGCTTTCTGCGCCAGAAGTCCGTGCGGAAGTGTATCAGTCCTTGTTTGACTGGTTAAACCGCAAGGGGCTGTAAAAACTAAAAAAAACAGTAAGACTAAAGGACAGTGAAATGAAAGCCTAAAGACTTGATTCGTCATTTAGGCTTTGTATTTTAATAAAATTTGATGTGCAGGATGATGCTTTGGCATCAGTTCAATTAAACGCTCTACCGCATCAATCGCTTCAGGGCTATGCGCCAAATGTTTCAGCAATACATCGGTATCTTGTGCATTAAAAATGGCATCACTCAGGCGTGATTCTAAACAATCTCGCCATGCGCATAAAAATGGACTTTCAGTTTTCGCCAAAAATACCCCTGCACACGTTTGCAAGGCAGACTGCACATAACCTGCATCTAAAGCCTGCTCAGCTTGTAAAAAATCGGCTTCAATATGCGCCAAAACTCGGTAAGGACGCGAGCCGAGCATCCCCCCTAAAATATCGCGTAATTGCGACATTTCAGCTTTTAGCGTTCCCATGCTGACTTTACGCTCACCATATAGTGCTTGGTGTAAAGTGTCTAAACTCATGCCTTGTGGGCAAAGTGCCAAAATCACCAATATTTCAATTTGACGCGGTGTCATCACCACCACTTTGCCATTAAATAACACCTGTGGCACACGAAACGCGCGAATATAAAGCTGCTGTTTTTGCTGTTCCAGCAACGCATTTTGAATTAAAGAAGCACAGCGCTCTGCTGCCAACAAACCCAAACTGTTATGATTTTTCCAAGTGGTCGATAAATCAATCACGCCCAACACTTGTTTGGAATGTGGGTCTAAAATTGGTGCGGCATAACAAACCCAGTCATGTAACGATGACATATAATGTTCACTGGAAAACACACAACTGGCTTGCTGAGTTTTGAGTGACAAAGCCAAAGCATTGGTACCCACCAACTCTTCACGCCACTGTCCACCCTCTACAAAATGTACTCGTTCCGCCACATTACGCATTTGAGCGCTCGCTGCCGTCCAAATAATCGTACTGCCCACATCGCCCACGGCTGCCACCATGTCGGACTGCTGCGCGATATGTTTTAAATCTTCTGCGCAATTTTGCACAGCTCTCTGTAAAGCCGAACCGCCTTGCGGATGCGATAAACTGGAATTTAACGGAGCAGCCTGCCGATCTACAGGAATTTCTGCAATTTCAGAGCGTTGCCAAGAATTTAAAATACTCTGCTGAATTTGCTGCGCATGCAGCGGCGATAAACTACTGCTTTGTCTAAACCGTTCAATATGCAGTTTTTTTTCCAATAGATCTTGTTTTTTCATCATGACTGATTCTCACAATCCTGTGGGCATTACATCCATTGTACTGCTTGTTTTTGTAAGGATTTGTTTGTTGCTTGTAAACCTGCAACTTTCCAACCTTTTTCCAACCTTATATTGGTATGCTAAACAAATAGCGTACCAAAGTACCTTATACCTTAGCCGTAAATTTAAACTGATTTTAGACATAGGATTATTCTAAACGGTAAAGAGACGGCAGATTATAAAAAACCATCAAAGGAAGTGAATTATGCGTTACGTAGATCCCAATCAACCCGGTTCAAAAGTTCAATTTAAAGCACAATACGAAAACTTTATTGGTGGCGAGTGGGTAGCACCAGTCAAAGGCGAATACTTTGAAAATATCTCTCCTGTAGATGGCAAAGTATTTACCAAAGTCCCACGCTCATCTGCAGAAGATATTGAACTGGCTTTAGATGCTGCACACAAAGCCAAAGCTCAATGGAACAGTTCATCTCCAACTACTCGTTCTAATATTCTGTTAAAAATTGCAGATCGTTTAGAACAAAATCTAGAATTACTGGCGGTTGCCGAAACTTGGGATAATGGTAAGCCTGTTCGTGAAACATTGGCTGCCGACATTCCTTTGGCGATTGACCATTTCCGTTATTTTGCGGGCTGTATTCGTGCCCAAGAAGGCGGAATTTCTGAAATTGATGAAGATACCATTGCCTATCATTTCCATGAGCCATTGGGCGTTGTAGGGCAAATTATTCCATGGAACTTCCCTATTTTAATGGCAACATGGAAACTTGCACCTGCTTTGGCTGCGGGTAACTGTATTGTACTTAAACCTGCAGAACAAACCCCTGCCAGCATTTTAGTTTTAGTCGAACTCATTCAAGATCTATTGCCTGCAGGCGTACTAAACGTAGTCAATGGTTACGGCGTAGAAGTTGGTCGCCCATTGGCAACCAATCCACGTATTGCCAAAATTGCATTCACAGGTTCGACTCAGGTCGGTCAATTGATCATGCAATACGCCACTGAAAACATCATTCCAGTGACTTTGGAGCTTGGTGGTAAATCTCCAAATCTTTTCTTTGAAGATGTTATGGCGCAAGAAGACGACTACCTAGACAAAGCACTCGAAGGCTTTGCTATGTTCGCGCTGAATCAGGGTGAAATTTGTACTTGTCCATCGCGTGCGCTCGTGCAGGAAAGTATTGCTGACCGTTTCCTTGAAAAAGCCATTGAACGTGTTAAACGTATTAAAACAGGTCACCCGCTTGATACTGAAACGATGATTGGTGCGCAAGCATCGCAAGAACAACAGGACAAAATCTTGGGTTGTATTGCGACAGGTCGTGCCGAAGGTGCACAAGTGTTAACAGGTGGTGGTGAGCGTCATGAAGTTGGCAGCGGTTTCTATATTGAGCCGACAATTTTCAAAGGCACCAACGACATGAAAATTTTCCAAGAAGAGATTTTCGGCCCAGTGCTTTCTGTGACCACATTTAAAGACTTCGATGAAGCCATTAAAATTGCCAATGACACCATTTACGGTTTAGGGGCAGGTGTTTGGTCACGTTCTGCACACACTTCTTACCGTGCAGGTCGTGCTATTCAGTCGGGTCGCGTTTGGACGAACTGTTATCACATTTACCCTGCGCATGCAGCTTTCGGTGGTTATAAAAAATCAGGTATTGGCCGTGAAAACCACAAGATGATGTTAGAGCATTATCAACAAACCAAAAACTTGTTGGTGAGCTATTCAACTAAACCTGCGGGCTTCTTCTAAGTTGGTTAATTCAACCTTAACATGATGAATGAAAATGCGAACTTCGGTTCGCATTTTTTATGTTTTGGATATACGAATGGACAAAAAGTAAAATAAAAAAGCCATTCATCCAAACAGATTTTAAAGCCATAGACCTCAAGTTGCTGACATTAAAATCATGGATAAAAATCACAGACATAAAAAAGCACCATTTTTAAAATGATGCTTTTTGATCAAATCATTACTACTTATTTTTTAGCAGCTACAGACGCTTCTGTAGTGATGTTGACAGTAATTTTATCACCTACGTTTGGTACATAGCTTGCGATACCAAATGCAGAACGGTTGAATGATGTTGTTGCATTAAAACCAACAGTCGCTGCCTGAGTCATTGGGTGTGGACCTTGTTTGTTCAATACTGCGTCAAGTACCACTGGCTTAGTTACACCTTTAACTGTTAAATCACCTGTGATTTTAAAGTTTTTCTTGTCTTGAGTTTCAACTTTGGTACTTTTAAAAGTAATGGTTGGATATTTTGCTGCATCAAACCAATCTGCTGCCATTAAGTGCTCATCTAAAGCTTTTACGTTGGTGTTGATGCTACTTAATGGAATCGTCACATTCACAGATGAGTTAGCAGGTTTTTTCTCATCAATGTTGATAGTACCTTGAATGTCTGAGAAGTTACCTGATGGCGTAGAAAAACCGAAGTGATCCCAAGTAAATACAGTAGCAGTATGCGTTGGGTCAATTTGATAAGCCACTGGTTTAGCCATTGTCATTGTTGCTGCAGACGCGATAGCCAAACCTAAAGCAATTGATTTCATGTTCATATTGTTCATCTCTAAAAGTGTTGATACGTTTCAATGAGGTTTAGTTTATAGATTTTTGCTGCAAATACAGGATTAAAGATAAAACAGTATGTTGCATGACTGAAACGATAAATTTGTAAAAATATGCATGCGCGTTTTACATCGCTGTTGCAGGGCTGCGATATTGAATAAAACCTGTTCTTTTTGCGACACGATCATACAACTGCCGTGCCTGTAAATTATCTTCATGAGTCAGCCAATATACCCGATCACATTCACGCTGTTGCGCTGTTTGATTCACCTGCTGAATAAGCTGCTGAGCAATTCCCATCCCTCTGTACTCAGGCAAGGTATATAAATCTTGCAAATAGGCATAAGGTTTAAGCGTCCAACAACTGTCATGTTCAATTACATGCACAATTGCCACAACTTGAGTTTGATATACGGCAGCAAAACCATAAATATGCGTACTGTGTGGATTAATTAGTTTTGACCACGTATTTTGCGTAACCTCATCACTTAATTGCACCTGATAAAATTGCTGATAACCCTGCCAAAGTGGTTGCCATTGCTCAAATTGGATTTCACTTAACGCTACAATGTCGATGTGCTTAAATTGACGATCTAATATAGTTGTCTGCAAGCTTTGATGTTGCCTGATTATTTTTGCATCGAATCATTTTACTAATTATGCACAATTCATATTATGCTTAGGCTATTTTATACACTATTTTTCAGCAATAAAAAAGCTTTACCCTACGCATAGAATAAAGCTGTTTTTGACGATACACCTTTTAATGCACCGTATTCATCGCAATAGATTAAAGCTTCTCAATCAAAATACGATCAACCTGCTTTAAGCCTGATTGCTTTTCATGGTTCTTACGGCGAATTTTGATTTGCTGATCTTCAGCCAAATCCTGTAACAACAACTCTACCGCCACCATAGCTTCAAGTGGTAAATCTTGTCCAATCCACTTTTGCTCACCCGCATCCATTAAAGTGACTTCATCATTAATTTGCTCGTACAAACTCATTTCTCATCTCACTCAATTACACAGAGGTTTATTCACAAACCTGACTTACACTGACAAAATTTGTTGGATCATCACATCGAATACCAAACAAATATGCAAAAATAAAAGACGTCCCTTTGCAGGAACGCCTTTAAAAACACTGGATTAAAAAATTAAGCTGTTAATTCTTTTACTGCAGCAATAACCGCTTCAGTGGTAATGCCAAAGTACTGATACAAGTCTTTTGCAGGTGCAGATTCACCATAAGTTGTCATACCAATAACTTTACCGTCTAAGCCGACAAACTTCCACCAGTAGTCTACATGCGCTGCTTCAACCGCAACACGTGCACGAATATGTGATGGCAATACCGCTTCACGATATGCTGCATCTTGCTTCACAAATTCTTCTGCACACGGCATAGACACAACACGTACACCTTCAAGCTGCGCGTATGCTTCCATTGCCAAGCCCACTTCTGAACCTGTTGCAATAATAATGGCTTTCAATTCACCTTTTTCTTCAGCCAAGACATAACCACCTTTTGCCACGTTCTCAATTTGCGCTTGAGTACGAGTTTGGAATGGCAAGTTTTGACGTGAGAAAATTAAAGCAGTTGGACCTTCGCTGCGTACTAATGCAGATTTCCAAGAAATAGCCGCTTCAACGGTATCTGCAGGACGCCATGTATTTAAGTTTGGCGTACCACGTAAAGATGCAATTTGTTCAATCGGTTGGTGTGTTGGACCATCTTCACCCAAACCAATCGAGTCGTGGGTATACACATGAATCACACGTTGCTTCATTAATGCAGACATACGCACGGCATTACGCGCATATTCCATAAACATTAAGAATGTTGCAACGTAAGGAATGAAACCACCGTGAAGTGCTACACCATTTGCAATAGCAGTCATACCAAACTCACGTACGCCATAATGCACGTAGTTCCCTGCTGCATTGTCCTGAACGCCTTGGCAACCCTTCCAAAGGGTTAAGTTTGAACCTGCCAAGTCTGCAGAACCACCCAATAATTCAGGCAATAATGGGCCAAATGCTTGCAAAGTATTTTGGCTGGCTTTACGCGTTGCAATAGTTTCAGCTTTAGCATTGGTTTCAGCAATAAACGCATCTGCCTGCGCGATGAATTCTGCAGGTAGTTCACCGCTTAAACGGCGTTTAAGTTCTGCAGCTTCCGTTGGATATTTTGCTGCATAGGCATCAAAAGTTGTATTCCATGCTGCTTCTGCTTCTGCACCTTTCGCTTTAGCATCCCAAGCGGCATATACATCTTCAGGAATAACAAATGCTTCATCTGTCCAGCCTAATGCTTGACGCGTCAAAGCGATTTCATCATGGCCTAATGGCGCACCGTGACAGTCTTCTTTACCTTGTTTGTTTGGCGAACCTAAACCAATAACAGTTTTACAAATAATAATAGTCGGTTTTTGCGTTTCAGCTTTTGCTTCAACCGTTGCAGCACGAATTGCATCGGCATCGTGACCATCAACTTTTAAGACTTGCCAGCCGTAAGATAAGAAACGTTGTTCGGTATCGTCAGAGAACCAGCCTTCTACTTCACCATCAATAGAAATGCCGTTGTCATCATAATAAACAACCAGCTTGCCTAAACCTAAAGTACCTGCCAATGAACATGCTTCGTGTGAAACACCTTCCATTAAGCAACCATCACCCAAGAAACAGTAAGTGAAATGGTCTACAACCTGAATATCTTCTTTATTAAATTGTGCAGCCAGTGTTTTTTCTGCTAAAGCAAAACCAACAGCATTTGCAATCCCCTGACCGAGTGGACCAGTGGTGGTTTCAATCCCTGGTGCATAACCCAATTCTGGGTGGCCAGGTGTTTTAGAGTGTAACTGACGGAACGCTTTTAAATCTTCGATTGAAAGATCATAACCTGTTAAATGCAACAACGCATATTGCAACATTGAACCATGACCATTAGACAATACAAAACGGTCGCGGTTTGCCCATTGTGGATTGGTTGGGTTGTGATTCAAAAATTCACGCCACACCACATCGGCAATATCTGCCATCCCCATCGGTGCACCTGGATGTCCTGAATTTGCTTTTTGCACAGCATCCATTGCCAATACACGAATTGCGTTTGCAATACGACGTTCGTTAAGCGGGGTCGTCATAGGTCAGAGTCCACAAAAAATCGTTAAATAGAAGAAGATGAATAGAATTCAAAACAGCCGCTATTCTCTCAAAAAAACGCCTGAGGGGTAAAGCCTATGCAACAATATTTCCGCATTAATTCCCATTCAGGGTATTTTTCGTGCAAATTCAAAGACGTTTTCACGTTTATAACAACAAGAAAATAGCTAATTGCCGTGTTAAGCTCTATTCTTGGCAAAATTCTAAAGTATAGATATTTCAATTTATAGACGCAGGATGGAATTGTGATGTCGCTCTTGCAGCAACTCCAATCAAATGCCTAGCAACAAGTTAAAACACAACAGTATTCTGTAGAAATAATAGACAGATTTTAACACATCTTGAATTTTATTCACTTTTCACACAATAAATTGAATCACAGCCATCGTCCAAAATTTTAAAACAGCTTTTGAAAATGCAGCTTGATGCAGATAAAGTCAATTCAAAGTCTTTAAATTACCCATCTACAATATTGTTTTTAAAAATGATTCACCACTTAAAAACAAGGTGCTCCTTAGTTTAAAATTATGACAGCATACTTTAGCCAACATGAATATTTTTGAGTCACAATATAGTCATACCGATACTTTATCTATTTTTTAGCTAAAGATATGCGATAAAAAGTCATTGAATTGAAATAAATTCAGCCAATTTAGTCGTAATGCGCTAGTCCTAAAGTCTAACTCGATGTAACATATTGCGTCTTTTGAATTTAACTGTGATAGGACTTATGCGCGAGTACGCTGTATTTACCTCGGAATCTGTAAGCGAAGGCCATCCAGATAAAATGGCTGACCAAATCAGTGATGCCATTTTGGATGCAATCTTAAAAGAAGACCCTTATGCGCGGGTTGCTTGTGAAACGCTTGTAAAAACGGGTGCGGTTGTACTGGCAGGTGAAATCACAACAACTGCAAATGTCGATTTTGAAGCCGTTGTTCGTCAAACCGTAAATGGCATTGGTTACCATCATTCTGACTTAGGTTTTGATGGTTCAACCTGTGCGGTCATTAACATGATTGGTAAACAATCACCTGAAATTGCACAAGGTGTAGACCGTCAAAAGCCTGAAGATCAAGGCGCAGGTGACCAAGGTTTGATGTTTGGTTACGCCAGCCGTGAAACTGATGTATTAATGCCTGCCCCAATTTCTTACGCACACCGCTTAATGGAAAAGCAAGCTGAATTACGTCGCAGTGGTGCTTTGCCGTGGTTACGCCCAGATGCAAAAAGTCAGGTGACTTTTGCTTATGAAAATGGTGTGCCTGTACGTTTGGACGCGGTGGTGTTATCTACTCAGCACGATCCTGAAATTTCGCAAATTCAGCTTAAAGAAGCGGTAATTGAAGAAATTGTGAAAAAAGTGATTCCTGCAGAAATGTTCCATGCAGACACCAAATTCCACATCAACCCAACAGGTATGTTTGTGATTGGCGGCCCTGTCGGTGACTGCGGTTTAACTGGTCGTAAAATCATTGTCGATACTTACGGCGGCATGGCACGTCATGGTGGCGGTGCATTCTCTGGTAAAGACCCATCTAAAGTTGACCGTTCTGCTGCTTACGCAGGTCGTTATGTTGCAAAGAATATTGTGGCAGCTGGCTTGGCAGACAAATGTGAAATTCAGGTGTCTTATGCTATTGGTGTTGCAGAGCCAACGTCAATTTCAATCAACACCTTCAACACTGCAAAAGTGGCAGATGAGTTGATTATTGCTTTAGTACGTGAACACTTCGATTTACGTCCATACGGCATTACCAACATGTTGAACCTGTTACAACCAATGTATAAACAGACTGCAGCTTATGGCCACTTTGGTCGTCAAGGTTCTGACACTGCATTTACATGGGAAAAAACCGACAAAGTTGAAGCATTAAAAGCCTCTGCAGGTCTGTAATGTAAAACTTTTCAGTTTTATCAAGCTCACTTCGGTGGGCTTTTTTATGCCTAAAATTTAGCTGTCAAACCACAATATACAAAATACGAATATGTTATAGTGAATCATTCCTGAGATTTTTTAAATTCTCATCTAAGATAATGATGTAGGAGTTTATTATGGCGGTTATTCTTCAAGTCGATTTCCCTTCTGAAGGCCCATTTGGCGAAAGCATGAGCCAAGCGTACCGTGAACTTGCAGAAAGCATTAACCTAGAAACTGGCATGCTTTGGAAAATTTGGACTGAGAACAGTCAAACACAGGAAGCCGGTGGAATCTATCTGTTTGATCATGCGGCCAATGCTGAACGCTATTTAAAAATGCACACTGCACGTTTAGAAAGTTTTGGCGTGAAGAATATTCGTGGCAAGATTTTTGAGGTGAATGCTGCACTGTCTGCAATCAACCAAGCTGACTTCTTAAGTCGCTAATCTTTTTAAATTGCTCATCCATATTGAAGAATAAAATGGTGAGTCTCTTCAATATTGAAAAAACAGTTGAATAAAATCCTGAGCCATTTAATGATTCAGGATTTTTGAAATCTTGTATAGACGAAATAAGCGTTAAGCTTGGATGCAGCACTTATTGCGTACGAATCACCTCAAGCACCGATTGTTGCACGGGCACTTCTTGATGATCTTGCAAATAAACATGCACGACTTTAAACACAACGGCTGCTGCCAAGCATGCCAAAATACAGAATAACCAGAAACCATAAGGACTACGAATATTGTGTGAACCACAAGTACCACATTCTTTTTCTGATGATTCCACCACCCGATTGCAACATGCGCAACGATACTGATGATACAGCATAGGTATTCTCCTACTTCACTGTAATTCTTGTTTTTATTGTTACACCATCTACCCTGATGCAGTGTAATTTTGTTTAAGCAACTGTGACACTTTGTAGCCTGCATCCTTTGGATGATTTAACTGACACAATCGCTTGTGAATTAGAATGTCAAAGTTCTGCTATTCGCGCAAATCGTATTTTTGAATAAACAGTCACTTTATCCATCTAAAATAGGTATGCCATGCTAAAATTCTGCATGCTCGATTACTTGAAGTTTAGACTCAAGCTTGGCTTTCAGCACATATTTTTTTATTACACGGAGTAAAGTTAAAGTGGTGCAACTCATTAAAAAAGGTGGCTTGCGTGAACGTGCCAACCGTAGCCGTAAATATCAAGGTTCGGAAAATACCGAAGCAACTTTGCGATCAAACCGTACTTATCAACCCAATAATTTAGATAAAACTGAAAACACGACTAAAACCGAAATTCCGAATAAAAAATCGTCAAACTTGGCTTTTGACGACATCAAAGCGTCTGATTAATTGACATTAAAACTTATGTTTTAAAACATACGTAGTGCATCTAACCACAACCACACAGCAAACAATAAAAATAATCCGCCCGAGACCATATCAATATAACTGCCTGAACGCTGATATAACTTTTTCATTTTTGGTGTCGAAAGTAGCAACATAAATAATGTAAATGTCACAAAAGTTTGGATTGGAATAATCACTGCCAATTGGGCTTTTAAAGATGCACTTGCCGATGAACTCAGCGCCAAAGCAAATACGCTGCTAAAATAAATTAAGGTTTTCGGATTAGATAAATTGGTGAATAGACCCAATAAAAAGTAGTTTTTTGCGGCTGGAATTTGCACTTGAGTATCATCAAACTGTTTACGCTGCTGCCAACTATGCCAACCACCCGACAACATACCCCATCCCATTTTGGCAAGAAATAAACCGCCAATCAGCATTAAGACTTGCTGAATCCAAGGAAACTGCTGCACCAAAACCGTAAAACCCAATAGGGTCAGCACTACCCACACCACAATCCCCGATGAAATGCCCGCAATAATCTGCAAGGTATTACGACGGGTATTGCTGGCTGCACTTTTGGCAATTAATAAAACATCTGGGCCTGGGCTAAGCTGTGCCACAAAATGCAGCGAACAAATGGTGAATAACAAAGACATAAATACATTAGGAGAATTGAAAGTCCGATTATACCTTGTGCAGCAAGAGAATAAATAAGGCTTTAAAATAGGCCTCTCAATATTTGAATATTTACCCAAAAACACACATAAAAAAAACCGAATCAGCACGATTCGGTTTGATATCAAGCATCACCTATATTATTTAGGTGGATTGACATCTTTCATTTCAATTTTTTTCGCATCGGGGGTAATTTCACGTGCTTCACCATCAATAATACTGGAATCACGACCACCACCCTGCTGATTTTGCATGTCTTGCATTTGGCGCATTAAATCTGCAAACGGGTTTTGACCTGCTCCGCCCATGCCATTCATATCGCCCATCATGCCACCCATCATTTGATCCATCATGGCTTGCTGACGTTTCATCATGGCTTTCATCATTGCCGCTTTAAAGGCATTTTGTACGGCAGGAATCATCACCAGCAATGCCAAAACATCGCTAATTAATCCTGGAATCATCAATAAAAAACCCGCAAAAATTTTAGGTAAATTATTGCTCAGCGCAAGATCGGCACTCATCTGCCCCATTTGCATTTGCTGCATTTGTGGCATCACGCCTGCAGAATATTTACGAATCAGGTTCAAACCAATGAAGAAAGCAGCGACAAACCAAAAGAACACGTACCACATGCTCCCCACTAGGTCGCCCACACCAATCCAGACGAAGACTTCAAGAACTAAGCCAATTAGAACAATAAGAAATAATTTCATGAAAATTAATCTAATCTCAACAAAATAAATAAAATGCAGTAACCAAGTGCTTCATCGGGATCAAGCTTTTTTGATTCGCTGTTGTTTCAATATGGGCATTATTGTATTTTTAAAGGTTAAGTCTGTCATTAATATTTTCATCATCACCCAATAACAGACTTAATACGTCTATATATTTAAACGATAAAGATAAAAATATGCGGCATAAGCCAATAATAACCACAACGCAATAAAAACTGATGCTGCAATATAACTGCTCGGTTTTTGACTGATCGCATCGGCTTGTAAGCGACAACGCTGCATTACTTCAGCAGGTACTAAACGCAATACCAACATGATGCCCAATGGCACTAAAATCAGGTCATCTAAATAACCCAAAACAGGTATAAAGTCTGGAATTAAATCAATGGGAGAAATGGCATAAGCAGCGACCAACAATGCCAAAAGCTTTGCCATAAACGGCGTTTCAGGATCACGTGCGACAAACCAAACCGCATAAACATTTCGTTTAATTTGCTTCGCCCACTGTTTTAGCCTATCAATCCACTTCATTGCCACTCTCATTTGCTACCGTATATAAAATATACACCTCAAAACTTAAAATAAAATGAAGTCCAAAATTGAAAATGTGGCGTGGGATACATTCCAATGGTTTAAACAGCAGCTTACTGACCGAATGTTTTGAAATTACTCCACACAAAAGAGATTTAAACTCCTATAATTCAACTTGATGTAATTTTTTAAGGCTTGGCATGTCACTTATTATTGGAATCGACCCTGGTTCTCGTCTAACGGGCTACGGCATTATTGAACGTGATGGCGCTAAATTACGTTTTGTAGATGCAGGAACCATTCGCACCGAAACCAGTGAAATGCCTGAACGCTTAAAACGGATTTTTGCAGGGATTGAACGGATTGTGAAATTTCACGGCCCGACTGAAGCTGCAGTTGAACAAGTGTTTATGGCGCAAAACCCAGACTCTGCCTTGAAATTGGGACAGGCTCGTGGTGCAGCGATTGCCGCTTTGGTGAATTTAGATTTACAAGTGGCGGAATATACCGCCCGTCAAATTAAACAATCTGTCGTGGGTTATGGCGCTGCCGATAAAGAACAAGTACAAATGATGGTCATGAAACTATTAAATCTATCCATTAAACCACAACAAGATGCTGCCGATGCTTTGGCTGCTGCAATTTGCCATGCTCATGCATCAGGCAGTATGACCAAATTGGCTGTGCTCAATGCCTTGGGTGGTATGGCACGCGGACGTAGTCGTTCAAGCTCCAGACGTCGCTAAATCAGCATCGCCATCGCTTATATTTTACCGATTCACAACCTGATAAATCGCTTGGCTCATGTGCTGTGCCTGTAAACCGCGCATGCCCTGCTGTGCCAATACATCCCCCGCCAAGGCATGTAACATGACAATTTCATGCAATTGAATTTTATGATGAAACTGGGCTTTTAAACTGGCAATCATGCCTGCCAACACATCGCCCATACCACCTGTACCCATACCAGGATTGCCTGCGGTACAAATCCACAAAGAGGTAGCTTGCGGTTCTGTAGATGCAGCTTGCAAAGTCAAACTACCTGAACCTTTTAACACCCAATCGCCTGCATAGCGTTGCTGCAATTGCTGAATCGCGGCAATACGGTCTGCTTCAATGGCTGCAACCGTAGTATTGAGCAAGGTCGCAGCCTCACCTGAATGTGGTGTGGCATAACTGTTCGGTTTTAGTTGGGCTGGATGATGCGATGAATGCGCTTGTTTCGCCAAAAACCACAAGGCATCGGCATCGTAAACTACTTCTACCTCGGACTGATTTAGTGCGGCAAACCAGTCTGCATAATGCTGTTCTGCCCAAGCATCTCGTCCTAGTCCCATCCCTAAACTCACGGCATCGACCTGTGAAATTAAGTGCTGAATTTCTGCGCCTGTCAGTGCGTCTATATCCCGCAACATTAAATTCGGCGCACGGCTTAATATCGCCACATGATGTTTGGCATGACAGACCACAGTCACTTTCCCTGCACCTGCGCTTGATGCGGCTTCTGCAGCCATCATCACCGCACCACCCATTTGCGCATGTCCGCCCACAATCAACACATGCCCATAACTGCCTTTGTGTCCAAAAGCCTGCCGTGCGGGTAATTGAATCGTATGGGGTGTGAGTTGTGCCAAAACTTTGAGTTCTGCATCGGCTGGAATCAAATCCAGCACATCGACCAGTCCAGTATATTCCTGTGCCTGCCCTGTAAATAAGCCTGCTTTCAAACCCAAAGCTGTAAAGGTGTAATCGGCTTTAATTGCACATGGCAATGGCTGCCCCGTGTTGGCATTTAAACCGCTTGGAATATCAACCGCAATTTTTAAACCCGCTTGTTGATTCATTGCGTGAATAATCGACTGCCACTCATCATTTAAAGGACGATCTAAACCAATACCAAATAATGCATCAATATAGCAGTCATAACTTTGTTGAAATTCAAAACCTTGAATTATATTGACTTGTTCTGCCTGAGCTTCTAAAAAAGCCTGATGTAAATCTGCCGATGAACCGCGTGTTTCGGCATAAATATCGACTTGAAAACCTGCTTGTTTTAAATATTTTGCAGTTAAATAGCCATCACCTGCGTTATTGCCTTGTCCACAACACACGGCAATTTTTTGTATTGTAGATGGCTGTTTTGCAAAAATTTTGCGAATTTGTAAATGCAGTGTCCACGCCACTTGCTGCATTAAACCGTAAGAACTATTTTGACGGGAAAACCAGCGCTGCTCCCACGCTTGAATACTTTGGCTATGATAAACAGGGCTATGGTAAACTTGCTGCGGCATTTTCTTCCCTTCTATTTTGTTATGGCAACATCCACTACTTCAGCACATATTTCTCTGCATCAAGACGATCCAGCCGCCTTGAAAGTGTGGATTAAAGCTCAAGCTTTGGCGCTTGGTTTTGCTGATTGTGTCATTGCCAAACCAGATGCTCAAGCAGAATCAGCACGTTTTCAGGAATATTTAAAACGTGGCTATCATGGCGATATGAAGTTTCTAGAAGAAAATTTAGACAAGCGCGCCAATCCCACCCTGTTAGTGCCGAATACAAAAAGCATTATTTGTGTGCGCATGAATTATTTGGTGGAAACACCACGTCCACGACATATTCCCGATGCACCTAATTCTGCAATTATTGCCCGTTATGCACGTGGGCGCGATTATCACAAAGTCATGCGCGGACGCCTAAAAACTCTTGCCACCCGTATTCGTGAAAAAGTGGGGAATTTTGAATCACGCCCCTTTGCGGACTCAGCCCCGATTTTTGAAAAGTCACTGGCAGAAAGTGCTGGTATGGGTTGGACAGGTAAACATACCTTACTGATTCATAAAAAATCTGGATCTTTTTTTGTATTGGGCGAGTTGTTTACTTCACTAGATTTGCCTTTTGATCCGCCTGCAACCTCGCATTGCGGTTCTTGCACAGCCTGCATCGACATTTGTCCAACGCAGGCCATTGTTGAACCTTATATGTTGGATGCGCGTAAATGTATTGCTTATTTGACCATTGAATATCAGGGTATCATTCCTGAAGAATTACGTCGTGGTATTGGTAATCGGGTGTTTGGTTGTGATGATTGCCAACTGATTTGCCCGTGGAATAGCTTTGCACAAGTCACTACGGTGGAGGATTTTCACCCTCGACATGCCTTAGATCAAGTCAGCTTGCTAGATTTATGCCAATGGGATGAAAGCACGTTTTTAGCCAAAACTGAAGGTAGTCCATTGCGTCGTACAGGCTATCAAAGTTTTATGCGTAATATTGCAATCGGGCTTGGAAATGCCCCATTTTCAGCACAGATTTTGCAAACTTTGCAGCAAACGCGAGCACAGCATGATGAGATTGTGCAAATCCATATGGATTGGGCCATTCAGGAACAATTGCTTAAACAGCCTAAAATTTAAACAAAAACTACCACCCAAATGGTACGATATTTTAAGTGCAATTTTCTTGCCAATTTATGCAAATAACTAAATTTTAGCAACCAATTCATCGCAAAAATAATAATCCATAAAATTTAATTTTGCAGCGAAATATCAGAAAAATTGCTTAAGTTTGCAACCAAATCGACTGCATATTTTTGTTTCCATACTGTCGAATATTAGCCATGAAATTGGGAGATTATGCCTTTCTGATTCCAACTATTTGTGTATGATACAGACTATGAATAATAGGGATGATGGACTTTTACTTATGTCAGTACGCAATGATTGGACTCGAGAAGAAATTCAGCAGTTATATGAACAGCCTTTTCTGGATTTAGTCTTTGAAGCACAACGTGTGCATCGCCAACATTTTGCTGCCAATACCGTACAAGTCAGTACCTTATTGTCTATTAAAACAGGCAAATGCCCTGAAGATTGCAAATATTGCTCGCAGTCTGCGCATTATGATTCACAGCTTGAAGCTGAAAAACGTATTGCAGTTGATAAAGTCATTCAGGAAGCCAAAGAAGCATTAGCCTCAGGCTCTTCACGTTTTTGTATGGGCGCTGCTTGGCGTAATCCGCATGAACGCGATATGCCCTATGTTCTGGAAATGGTGCGTGAAGTCAAAGCTCTAGGCTTAGAAACTTGCATGACTTTAGGGATGTTAAACCAATCGCAGGCAGAACGCTTAAAAGATGCAGGTTTGGATTATTACAACCACAACCTAGACACATCGCGTGAATATTATCCGAATGTCATTAGTACTCGTAGCTTTGATGACCGCTTAAATACTTTGGATATTGTGCGTCAAACAGGTATGAAAGTGTGTAGTGGCGGTATTGTCGGTTTAGGTGAAGATACCCAAGACCGTATTGGTTTGTTACATGAATTGGCGACTTTACCGTTACACCCTGAATCTGTGCCAATCAATATGTTAGTTCCGATTGAAGGTACACCACTGGCTGAAGTCGAAAAGCTAGATGTGATTGAATGGATTCGTACTATTGCAGTTGCACGTATTATCATGCCAAACAGCTATATTCGTTTGTCTGCAGGGCGTGAATCGTTGTCTGATTCAGATCAGGCATTGGCATTTATGGCAGGTGCGAACTCGTTATTCTCAGGTGAAAAACTTTTAACTACACCAAACGCAGGCGAAGGCAAAGACAAACAATTGTTCCAAAAGTTAGGCTTAGTGCCTGAACGTGCTAAACCAACGGTTTCTGAATTGTCGGTAGATGCGATGGCAATGGCTTAAAGTTTTAGCATCCATCCAAATGTACAAAGTCCCGCAAAGGGACTTTGTTTTTTATGCAGCAAAATAAGTTTATGCGGCAATGCTTTTAAGAGGTGATTAAAATTCCGTAACTGGCATTT
The DNA here is from genome assembly GCF_013420425.1 of Acinetobacter sp. YH01007. Taxonomy (NCBI): domain Bacteria; kingdom Pseudomonadati; phylum Pseudomonadota; class Gammaproteobacteria; order Moraxellales; family Moraxellaceae; genus Acinetobacter; species Acinetobacter sp. YH01007. The sequence continues at coordinate 108,137 of NZ_VOYC01000008.1, forward strand.
AAATACTGCCCTGTTTTAATAATATCTACCCCGTTGGCATGTTCTACCGTCAGTTGTTGCTGAATCGCATCATAATAAAACCGATCATAACAGTCCTGATGATGCAGCAACCACGTCAAAGTATCTGCTAGATTGTCATCTACAATATACGTTTTTTCTTGAAAGTTTTTAGCCATAAATACGGTCAGTTCAATATTTCTAGATACAGAATTTTAAGCGGAATACCTTGTGGGATAAAGTGTGCGGAGGATAGAAAATTTAATTGTGCACTTGTATAAATCAAACTTCGTACAGCATGAGAAGTCTCCCCACCAAAAGAGGTGGGAATGATATATGTAGTTTTGAAGATGGATAAGTGCAGTCTAATCTATACATGCAGTCAAGACTAAGCAAAATATTCAGGCTATTAGCCTAAAATAAAAAAGTGAGTCATAAAGACTCACTTGGTTTTAATACAGATTCAATACTTAACATTATTGTGTCTTAGAATCCCCACACTTACGACACTCTAAATGCGCCCCGATTTCTTCCATTGCGTCATATTCATAAATATGGATACAGAAAATTTGCTTTAACAGTTTGATCATAAATGACATTCCTTTTGATTTTTATACATCACGTTTGTGATCTCATCCTGAGATACAAATGCCATCAAGGCTGATTGACATAAACTACTATTATCATATTTAAAAAAAATAGCAAATCTAATTTAGGAACTTTCCGACAAATGACAAATTCATCTGCATACTTGCTGAAATTGAGTGCATAAATAGCTGTAAATTCATTCGCTTATATTATTTCAATTTTCAGCGCACTTGAAACAAGAAAAACTGCTCAAAAGCTAATTTATTAAAAACCAAAGAATCGCAATAGCCAATAACATCATGCTTTCTGTTATTTCAATACTCGCACCAACGGTATCGCCCGTAATTCCACCTAAACGCTGCATAAATTTATATCGCAAATACAAGGTGCTAAGGATAAAAGTCAGAACGGTCACCAAACCCACCCATCCCCAAAGCACTCCTGCAAGCAAGGTCAATGCGATCACAATTTTTGTGCCTGTTTTAGGCAAATGTGCCTGAATAGCAGTGCCTAAACCATTGGCACGTAAATAAGGCGTGCTTAAAAATAAAACCAAAGCGCTTAATCGTCCCAATACGGGTACAAACAGCAAAAATGCCAAATACTGTTGTTCGAGCAATACATACAACGCAGACCATTTTAATAAACAGCAGATCAGTAAGCTCAATACTCCAATCGGGCCGCTGCTTGGGTCTTTCATGATGTTTAAGCTACGTTCAGGATCACCAAAACCGCCGACCCATGCATCGGCAGTATCAGCCAGTCCATCTAAATGTAAACCACCTGTCAGCCAAATCCAGAGCACTAAAATTAAGCTGCTACTCAGAACCAAAGGCAAGAATTGCAATAAATGCGCCATCCCCCACAGCGCAGCTCCAATTAGTAAGCCAACGAGCGGATAAAACAGCAGTGATTGTGCATTTTGCGCTGCAGTTGGCATCTGTTTTAAAGAAACAGGAAAAGTGCTCAGGAATTGCAAGGCAATCCAAAAAGGTGTCATGTTTGCCCCTGCATGCAAATGTTGCCATTGGGATGTAACTGGAATGAACTCAATTGCCCCAACGCTGCAGACATTTTTAAAATATCGTCTAAAGGTTGTTTCTGCGCCAATACTTTGAGCAATTTAATTACCCCGCCATGCGTGACCAATAACACACGTTTAGGTTGTTGCTCGAGTTGTTGTAAATATTGGTTGAGATCGGACAGACCTTGCAAAACGCGCTGCTGAAAATTTAGCAAAGATTCTGCTTGTGGCGGACTAAATTGGGTCGGTGTCATCCAAAATTTAGCTAAATCTTCAGGGTATTGTTCATATAAGGTTTGAGTGGAAATAGCTTCCCATGCACCAAAATGCATTTCCTGAAATTGTGCATCAATATACAGTGGCAATTGCTGTGCTTGCGCAAAGGTCTGAGCAACCTGCAGACAACGCTGTAAAGGTGAACTTGCCACAACATCCCATCGCTGTCCTGTAGCTATTGCCGTGTTTAAAGTCTGCTGCATGTCTTGCCAACCTTTTAAAGTCAAAGCATCATCGGTTGAGCCACGCAAAGTATGACCCAATTCTGTTTCGCCATGTCTTAATAGGTCTAGCATGATCATAAAGATACTTTCTCACCAATAACCGCAGCTTCGGCAAAAGTCGCCATTTGATTATGCAAGGCACAGGCCAGTTGGATAATGCCCAATGCCGCGCCCGCACCGCTGCCCTCACCTAAGCGTAAATTTAGATGCAGCAAGGCTTGTGCACCTAATGCTTCTAATAAGCGACGATGTCCATATTCAGCCGATTGATGCCCAAACAACATCCATTCTCGGACTTGAGGATTTAAACGCACTGCAACTAATGCAGCAGCACTGCTGATAAAACCATCCACCACCATCGGCAAGCCCAACTGCGCACAGCGAATATACGCGCCCACCATTGCAGCGACCTCCAATCCACCAACTGCACATAAGGCTTTAAAAGCATCATCTTGCACATAGTTCTGATGTAGAGCTAAAGCAGCATCAATCACCTGTTTTTTATGTTGCAATTGTGCAGTGTCAATTCCTGTGCCTATGCCAGTCAAGGCTTCAGCAGGTTCTTGTAATAAAAAGCAAGACAAGGCTGATGCCGAACAGGTATTTCCAATACCCATTTCACCTGCGACATAAATCGAGGCCTGCTGTGCGATGGCATCTTCCACACTTTGACGTCCAAGTGCCATCGCATCTGCACACGCTTGTTCAGTCATGGCGCGGGTTTTAGCAAAATTCGCTGTGCCTGCACGAATACAATGCCGCTCTACTCCTGCATATTCATACGCTTCCCCGACCGAGCCGCAATCCACCACTTGTAAATGCGCCTGATATTGTCGGGCGATGACGCTGATACATGCCCCACCTGTGGCAAAATTTTGTAGCATTTGCCGAGTCACGGCTTGGGGATAGGCGGAAATATTTTCTTCCATCACGCCATGATCGCCTGCGAAAATACATATCCACGGACGTTCAATATTCGGCTGCGTTGTTCCTTGCAAAGCCGCCAGTTGAATCGCAATATTTTCCAATGCTGCCAATGAACCTGTTGGTTTGGTCAATTGAAGTTGTCGTGCAATTGCCTGTTGTTTCATCTGTTCATTTGGCTTTTGACACGCTGCAAACCACCAAGTCATTTCTTCTCTCCTTTTAAAAGCATTGGAAAACCTGCGACACAGAACTGCACTTTGTCTGCAATTTGTCCCAATTGCTGATGTAATCGCCCTGTTTCATCGACAAATTTTCGGGTTATTTCGCCCATCGGTACAACGCCCAAACCTGTTTCATTGCTCACTAAAATAATATCGGCTTGCAACTGAGGTAAAACTTCGAGCAATGCTGAAATTTGTTGTTCGGCAAAGCTTTCTGCAGATTGCATCAACAAATTACTCATCCACAAGGTCAGACAATCTACTAAAATCACAGCATTCGGATGATCCAGCATCTTTAACTGCTCCGCCAAATACAAAGGCTCTTCGCACAATTGCCAAGTCTGCGGACGCTGTTGTTGATGATGCTGAATCCGCGCCTGCATTTCTGCATCGCCCGCTTGTGCAGTTGCTACATAAATGACGGATTTGCCAAGTTGCTGCGCGGTTTGCTCAGCCATACGGCTTTTACCCGAACGCGCACCGCCCAAAATAAGTTGAATCACATGTGCTCCAAAGGAAATTGATGCGTGCTAAATAGCTGACCTTGTAAAGTGTGTGCCTGATAATAACCAAAATTTAAATGATGGATATCTAAATCGAAATATTGCACGGGGAGATTTTGAATACGCTGCAAAATCAAATTGGTTGAACACGCTGTTTGATATAAACCCAAAGTAATATGTGGATGATACTGTAAAGCTGCGATTTCAGCCCCGCCTACGCTAAGTGCCTGACGTATACGCGCCAGTTGCTGTGATTGATCTTGCACTTCTACAAATAAAGCACTATCAAAACTATTGATGCCGCCCACTTTCAGTTGAAAAGGCTCTAGTTGCAACTGCTGTAAGGCTTGAACTTGTTGTTGAAATTGTGACTCGAGAAAGTCATCTTCCCAATGCTTTTTTGCTGCATAAAACCCACAAATATATAAGGTGATATGAAACTGGCGAGTGTTTGGGCGAAATAATACATCTGAAAATTGCTGTTTTAATTGTTGTAAATAACATTCTAAAGCTGGATGTTGAACAGCTAAATACCAAAGCACATAACGCTCACGCCCACGATGCCATTCAGGATAATCATGCTGCTGTGTTGGAATAACGTACTGATTGGCTTGAATAAACACGGGATAATTCAATGAATTAAAACAGCTTATGGTAAAACATTCACAACTGAATAGACATGAAAATCATGCAATTTGAGGTGAATATTTTTCAGTTTGGTATTTTAACCATCTACATCATTTAAATAATTTTGATTTTAATGAGATGGATAAAATTCAGAAGATGGCTGAAACAGGTCTGCAATGTTATGCTGAAATGAAGATGATATTTTCTAATCTACACAAGACACTACATTACTGTGAAGCTTTACCCCATCAGAATCGGTATAACTGGAGTTTATGATGCAACAAGAATTGATCTGTTATAAACAACTTCCTATTTGGAATCATGACTCAATTCCACAAGGGTTTAAAAAACAACACAATACCCAAGTCGGCACATGGGCGAAGTTGACTATTTTAAAAGGCAAATTGCATTTTTCGATGCTGCATGAATCTGGTGAAGTACAATCTGAGCATATTTTTTCCGTGGAAAATCAACCACCATTTATTGAACCGCAAGCGTGGCATAAAATTGTATCTGCCAGTGATGATATTGAGTGCCAGCTTAGTTTTTATTGTTTGCCTCAAGATTATTTTGTTAAAAAATATAAATTAAGCCCAACACATTCTGAAATTTTAATGGCACTTCCACAGTTAACCGTGGGTAAAGCTTTGGATGTTGGCTGTGGTACAGGCCGAAATGCGCTGTATTTGAGCCAAAACGGTTTTCAGGTGGATGCTTGGGATGTGAATCCGAGTAGTATCCAAAAATTAAATGAAATTATTGCTACAGAACAGATTTCATCTATTCAAACTACTGTGCGGGATTTAAATCAGGATGCCACAATTACGGAGGAATATGACTTCATTAACTGTACAGTGGTGATGATGTTTTTGGCGCCTGAAACCATTCCTACGCTTATTCAGCACATGCAGCAAGCGACCAAACCACAAGGCTTTAACTTAATTGTTTGCGCGATGGATACTGAAGATTACCCCGTGCAACAAGACTTCCCTTTTAGTTTTAAAGCGGGTGAGTTAAGTGCATATTATGCTGATTGGGATATTGTGAAATACAATGAAAATGTCGGTGAGTTGCACCGCACAGATGCAGATGGCAATCGCATTAAACAGCGTTTTGCGACGTTGTTGGCGAGGAAAAAGTAGATGTGCACGTGGAATCTTAAATGAATAAGCTTTTGAGCTGCTCACAGACTACATTTCAATTGCGTACATAAAGCTTAAAATAAAAAACCACTTAGGATTAGTACACCTATGTGGTTGTTTTATATGGTGGGCCCAGACAGACTTGAACTGTCGACCAACGGATTATGAGTCCGTTAACATAGTAATTTAAAATCAACAAATTAAAAATATAATGTCAATACTATCATATATTTATGTAATTTTAATAATTTATTATTAACTCTTTTTGTTGATTAATATATATTGATTTTGCTTACTACTTGCTTACCAGATGCTTACTAGAATGAAGTTAACAAAACCTGCTATTGATAAAATTGATTGCTCAGACAAAAATAAACCAACTTTTTTTTGGGATGAGAAAACACCAGGATTCGGCGTCAAAGTTACACCTAAAAATAATAAAAGCTACATTTTCCAAGGCCGTATTGGTCTTCAAAACCGTCGTATCAAAATTGGTGACGTTGATGTATGGAAATTAGATGAAGCTCGTAAATATGCACAAGAATTGGCGATTATGTGCCACAAAGGGATTGACCCATTAATCGAGCGTAAGAAAGCTTTAGCTGATAATAAAGAACTGCTAAAACAAGAAAAACGCAAAACTATTAAATTTAAAGATGTATGGTTTGAATATTTAAAAGCAAGACAACCTAATTGGCGACCAAGAAGTTATCAGGACCACATCGAATTATCTAGAGGTGGTTACGATCCTGAAAAAAATAGTGTTTATACCAGTCAACCCATTTTTCAACTGTTTGAGTACAAACTTTCTGAATTAACTGCAGATGTATTATGCGATTGGCTTGATCACAATGACTTCCGTCCAACAACATCAGCTAAAGCATACAGACTTACACGAGCTTTCCTGAATTGGTGTGATGAACACGAGGATTATGAAAACTTAGTGCCTCCAAAATCATACAACTCAAAAAAAGTTAAAGATAAAGTCCCTTCCCCAAAAGCCAAGAATGATTGTTTGATGAAACAGCATCTAAAACCATGGTTTGAAGAGGTAAATAAGTTAACTAGCAGAAAAATAGCGATTTTTTTGATATGTAGTTTAATCACTGGTTGCAGAAAGAATGAGCTGCTTTCATTAAAATGGACAGATGTCGATTTTCGTTGGAAAACAGCAAAAGTCAGGGATAAAATTGAAGATGAAGGTCGCCTAATTCCTCTAACTGCATATGTTGAAAGCTTATTATTAGAACTAAAGAAAAATTCTGATTCTAAATTCATATTTAGCAGTAAGGGCGCTGAATGTGGCCATATTGTTAATCCTTACGATAGCTTAGAGAAAATATGTAAAAAACTAAATATTGAACTTACTCCCCATGGATTGAGGAGATCATATAAAACGTTAGCTATTTGGGCAAAAATCAATGAAGGATCTTTAGCACAGATATCAGGTCATAAACCAAGTGCATTAGTTGAAAGGCACTACATCGTACGACCTATGGATATGCTACAAGAAACACTACAAGAATATGAGGATTGGATTTTGCAACAAGTGCGAAATGGCATTAATTGAAATACCTCGATACGGACTAATGCCAGTCAGTTAAGAAATTGACTGGTAAAGGGTGTAAATAATTCTGTGTAAATACAGTTTTAAAAATACTTGGTTACACGCTCTTCAAAAGAGGGCGTTCAAAAATCTATGTCAGTAAATTTGACTACATTTTAATTATATCGATCTAATCGACCTTCAAAGTAAATGGATAATTGAGTAATGTGTGAAAATTGAGACTTCTACTGACATTTTGGTAAATTTTACCTCATGTCATAGGAGTTTGAATTTTGAGTACAAAAGCCCAACGGGAAATTGCCCATAAATTAAAAGTGTTTGCTCATGCTGAACAAAATGGCAATGTTGTATTGACCTGTCGATATTTTGGTATTTCACGAAATACTTTTTATCGTTGGAAGAAGAATTATAAATCCAAAGGAGAGATAGGATTAGTCAACAGTAAGCCATGTCCACAGAACCTTAAGCTACGCACGCCTGCTGTGATTGAAGATAAGATTATTTATTTACGTCAACACTATCATTTTGGACAACTACGGATCAGTTGGTATTTATGGCGTTATCACCAAATTAAAATTTCAGCAGCTGGGGCGTACCATGTTTTAAAACGGCATGGTATGAATCGATTACCCCAAAATCAGCGTAAACGTTCTATTCCTATTCCTCAACGTTATAAAAAACAAGTGTAAGCGTCCGCTGAACCCCATGCCTATTTTTTAATTTGAGTTGGATTTCCAGCGATGTGGTAGTAATTCTTCTATTTGGGTCGCTTTATGCGTCGGCAGCCTTTTCAGCACATCACTGAGATAGGCATACGGATCCAACCCATTCAGCTTTGCTGACTGGATTAAAGTCATGATATTTGCTCTCGCTGTCCACTGCGCAGCGAACCTGCAAACAACCAGTTCTTACGGCCCAATGCCCAGGGACGCATTGAGTTCTCTGCCCAGTTATTGTCAATGGGTAGATTGCCATCATCCAGATAGCGGCTTAAGGCTGGCCAACGCTTCAGACTGTAATTGATGGCCTTGGCGGTTGGAGAACTCGATGGCACCGTCAGATAATGTTGGTTGAGCCATTCACACAGTTGTTGCATCACCGGTTGGCTGTGCTGTTGTCGGTATTCGCGGCGGTGTTCTGCTGTACCATCGGTCTTTTTCCTGAGTTCTGCTTCTATCGCATACAGTTTCTGAATCATCAGTAATGCCTGTTCAGCGATCTGACTTTTCCCGGTCACATGTAGCTCATGGAATTTACGACGTGCATGCGCCATGCAGCCCACCTCTATGACATCGCCTGATTTAAAGCGTGCTTTATAACCACTGTAATCATCACAGACCAGATGGCCCTGCCAGCCATTCAGGAACTCTTCTGCATGCTGACCTGAACGGCTATCCTGAAAGTCATAGATCACCGCTTGAACTGGATTGTACTGTGTAGTGGCATAGGCCCAGACATAACCTTTCTTCGGTTTTTTCTCATCATCACCCATCCGCATGATGGTGACCGGCGTTTCATCGGCATGGATCACCCGCTGTTGCAGCACCACCTGTTTTAAGGCATTGGCCAGAGGTTCCAGTTCCACACCGCAGCGACCAATCCAGTCAGATAACGTGGATCTGGACAGATCAATGCCAGCCCGCTGATAGATCAGGCGCTGACGGTACAGCGGCAAATGATCGGCATACTTCGATACCAGCACATGGCTGAGCAGTTCAGGACTGGCAATACCTTTATCAATCACATAGGCGGGCATCGCTTGCTGAGTCAGGGTGTCGCACTGATCACAGACCCATTTGCCACGTACATGCTGTTCCTTATAGAACTGTGCCGGTCTGAAATGCAGTTTTTCACTGATATCTTCGCCGATACGACGTAACTGGCAGCCACAACTGCATTGGGTTGATGCAGGTTCATGCTCAATACGGATGGTGTGTAGATGATCTGGCAGCAGTCGACGTTTAGGTTTGTTGACTGTGGCTTTCTGTGTCGCTGCATGGGTTTTATCTGCATTTAATCGTTCTAATTCCAGATCAACGGCTGCGATATCTTCTTCGACCGCCTCATCCCACAGATGGATTTGTTTTGCGGTGAGATGTTCGTTTTTACTGCCGAATTTATGCTGTTTAAACAGCGCCAGTTCATGCTCGTATTTTTGATTGAGAATAGAAAGATGCTGAACTTTAGAATCTAATTGCTGATTGGTGACTTCAAGATGTTGAACTTTGGCATCTAATTGTTGATTTGATACTTCCAGATGTTGAACTTTAGAATCTAATTGCTGGTTTGATTTTTCTAATTCTTGATTTGATTGTGCCAGAGACTGATGCTGCATCGCCAACTGCTGGGTAAATTCCAGCAGTTGTTCATGGGTCAGTTGGCTTAAGTCAGGCAGCGTATTCATGACCGCAGTATGCCTGAGGTCATGAGAAGAATGAAATAGAACGTTTGGAGAATAGCAGAATGGAACAGCCTGGTTTAAAGCATCGTCACCACCTGCTGTCGTCCAATGCGCTGCCAGGGCAAACCTTGGATCAGTGCCTGTAACTGTTCCGGGCTGAGGGCCACGGTTTCACCTTGGTGAACTTGAGCCCAGTGAAATTTGCCCTGTTCCAGCCGCCTGGCACACAGCCAGATGCCCAGTCCATCATGTACCAGTACTTTCATGCGATGGCCACGTTTATTACAGAACAGGTAAGCACAATGCGGTTTGATGTAGCCAAAGGCTCTCACCACCTGAGCCATGGTCGTATCCATACCTGCACGCATGTCCATGGGCTGAGTAGACAACCAGATTTCATCAATGCGGATCATGTTGCCAGTGCCTTGAGTAATTCTGCCAAGGCAGGTATTTCTGATGTCTGCCATTTTAGCTGAATATCATTATTCGTATGAGGCACGGTGATACACAACGTGATCCTCTCATCAATAGGTTGGCTGATTGCAGCAGTGTAAGGCAAAGCAATAAATGCTGGATTCACATGAGTAGGATCCTGCACGGCACCATCATGATGGCTGAAGATCCTGATCCAACGACTGACAAGGTTGGCATTAATACTACGTTGCAGTGCGACCGAAGCGATCGAGGTATTAGGATTTTTGCAGGCATTGACAATACTGAGTGGCTTTGTTGCACAAAGATTTGAAATGCAAAGCGCCCCTAATTGAGCCAAATTTAAGGCGTAACTTGGGTAAGTGGTCGACCTAATTCCGTAAATCTGTTGAGGACTGCTACACGTGCATGAATTTCATTCACCTGACTAGGAAAGCTTCTTGCCATTAATTTATCGCCTAATAATTTGATGCAATGCATCTTGGTTTCCACCAAACTGCGGCGATGATAGCCTGACCATTTTTTCCATAATGTCCTGCCTAAACGTTTAACTGACAGGAAAAATATTATGGGTTTAAAGGGCATATCGTGATTAATTTATCAGGGATGATTACGAACTATACTTTTGCTCCAGCAAATTGTGATGAAAGAGATGTTGCACCTGAAATTACACAAAACATTTATGGTTTATTGGGAGCGGATAAGGGATATATAAGACCTGAATTAAAACAATATTTTAGGCATCAATATTTAGACTTACAAACACCTTATAGACGAAATATGGTTGATCTAAGACCAAAAGAATCAATCAGAATATTGATGAATGCTCGAAGGCAAATTGAAACTGTTATCGGTCAGTTGACTGACCGATTCAACATTCAAAAAGTAAGGGCAAAAGATCTGTGGCATTTAACACATCGAATTGTTCGTAAGATTCTTTCACATACTCTTTCAGTTATTCTAAATATGAAATTAGGGAATCCTCCTATACAGCTTGAAACCATAATTAAAAGTTGAGATTGGCGTATCTAATTTAAAAATATAAGTTTGAAATAATTTTTAACAATGAAAAAGACAAGAAAGCGACATATTTGATATGTCGCTTTCTTTAAAGACTCAGATTAACCAATAATGATTTGGTTATTAATTAAATCCTGTAATTCCAATGCGGTCTTACCTTCAATAATTAACAAATCAGCCCAATCATGAGTTGTACCACTCGTTCTATTAGCAACACCATCACGGTCAATTTTCAATACGGCATCGCCATTACCATCATCTTCAACTTTGATGTAGTTAGCAATATCCGATTGATCTACTGAAAGTAGACCTCCGAAGAACCCAGCACCAAACTCAATTTTGTCATTGGCTTCGTAATCGACCCATGTGTCTGTACCATTACCACCTGTCGCATCGGCAGCATTTAAGACCGCATAAATCGCTGTGTCTGAACCAGAACCACCAATCAAGGTATCGTTGCCTGAACCACCATTGAGGATGTCACTTCCTGCACCGCCGTTTAAGCTGTCATTCTCGAGACCACTCATCAGCAGATCTTCACCGAACGAATCGGCAACGAAGCTTTCGGCAGATGCACCCCTGCCAGCGATGTTCTGAGGTGGGGTCAGGGTGATATTGTCGACCTGCAAGGTAAGATTGCCCCGCAATGAATTGTCCGCAACCGTGAACACCAGCCGGTAGGTGCCTGCCTCATCGATTGTCCGAGTAATGGACTGGTTGCTCAGATTGGTGTCGTTCGTGAAATTGTGCGTACCATCGCCCCCCGTCACATTGCTCCAAGTGCCATTGACGTTCTGCTTTTGCAACCGATAACTGACCGAATCACCGTTCCGTGCCTCGCTCGTCCACTGGTTGAACGTCAGAGTACTGCCAGCATGATTGACAGTAAAAGCAGCGCTGGTGGCTATGGCATTATTTCCACCATTGTTGCTTGAATCATCAATCACCAGTCGCCCATCACTATTAATCGCCACACTATTAATCGCCACCGTTCCCTCTGTAACAGTCCACGCCGAGGTATTGCCCAGCACGCCACCGCTGAACGCACCCAACACGACAGGCTCGACCGCATGCACCTGCACCACTAGGCTGCCAGTGGTGCTGGCGGTGCTGGAGGGATTACCCACTTCGGTGGTGATGGCCTCCACCTGCAACGTTACCGCACCAGTGCTAGCATTGATCGGCGGGGTGTAAGTCAGCGTAGCCTTGTTCCAGCTCTGAACATCCACTTGCGTGTTGCCACTTGTGGCGGTGAAGCTGTTGCTGCCATCGCTGAGCTTCGCACCCACTGGGATGTTCTTGACCCACACCGCCAAAGTTTCGGAGCCATCGGTATCCACCAGACCTGCAGCAATGCTGGAAATCTTGATGGCAGTACCAGCCTCGCCTTCATTGGCACCATAGGCCTTGTAATAGCCGTAGCCACCGGTACCGTTGCTCAGACTGCCCAGTTCACCCCCTGCCGCCTCAATCGCTGCCACATTTGTAAACAGTTGCGCAGACGTCGTCGACAGCACGGCGGCTGGGTTCAACCCTTCTTTAAACAAGATGCTATAGCCACCAGGCCCAGATTGGTTATGCACATAGATATCCAATGTGTAGTAACCACTGGCAGAGGGCGTAAACGTGCCTTGAAACTTACCGGATCCACTAGAGCCATCAGGACTGGTACTACTAATGCCCCAACGCCCCGAAGCCACAGTGATACCACCGACCACGATGGCAGCGCTGTCATCGGCAGTGCCACCAAAGGTATATGACTTGCCTGCTTCCAGATAGATCAGGCCGGACATCTTGACACCTGCGTTAGCAGTCAATCCGTTGGAGATGTTGACATTGGCATTGGTAACTGTGGTGCTGGTGCCACTGGAGGCAGCAGCAAAACCGACCAGCAAGTCTGTTGCAGACACACCATTGCCACCAGTGCCACCAATATTCAAACCCGTATAAGTGGTCCGTATGAGTCCATTGTCCACTGGCGACTCGACCGTCGGCGACGTTAAGGTCAACGTGGGCGCGTCGGCCACCGGCGTGACGTTGATCGTCGTGGTGTTATTAGCTGTCTGCCCAAAGTTATCCTTGGAAACCACCGCCAGGGTATCGATACCACTCCAGTGAGTATTACCTTGGTAGGTCAAGGTCTGCAAGGTCGCGTTGATCGCCGCCTCGCTGCCGACCAAGGTCAGGGTACCGCTACCGTTGCTACCAGCACTAATGGAAGCCCCAGTTTGCAACGTCACTTTCATGACACCATTGCCCACGCTGAGCTGCACGCTGGCGAGGTTGGTGTCAGCCACCTGAACCGTCGACAGGCTCAACGTCGTGTCTTCATTGACTGTCTGCGCCACAGGTACCGTGTTGACAGGCGCGCGGGTATCCACGGTCATGCCGACCACGTTGCCTGCCAAGCCGGCATTGCCCGCTGCATCGGCGTAACTGCCCGCCGCAAGCGTCACCGAGGCAGCACCTTCGTAACCCGCTGTCGGGGCGAACGTGGCCGTCCAGACCAGCGGGCTGACCTGCTGCAGGTTCGAGACCGTGCCACCGGTTGTGGTGATGTCGCCCACGACAAAGCCCTGCGGCGCTTCATTGAAGGTGAAGGTGACCATGACGGTCTCCGCGCCAGTCAGGTTCACATCGTCTACACTGACACTCACCGTCGGCGGGGTACCGTCTACGGTGAACTCAAACGGCACAGATGCCGGACCTGTCGAATTGGAATCTGCATTGTAGGCACGTGCCACTACTTCGACCAAACCATCACCAAGGGTGCCAGTGGTAGTGAGCAGGGCAAGCTGTTCCGAAGTGATAGTCCAAGTCCAAACTCCAATCTCTCCGTCTGGTACTTCGATACGGATCGGGCCAAGGCCACGCACCGTTACCCAAACTTCGTCCACCTTGTCGCCGCCAGTCGCACCTAGATCAATCGTACCACTAATGCTACCCTGCCTATCGTTGGTCAGTCCATTGTGTCCGATATCCCCAGTGTCACCACTTCCGCCCGCGCCATTAGAACCAGCAACAGCATCTACATAGGCAACCACTATCGGTGTTGGCAGGCTCTCTGGTGCCAGAGTCACGGTTCCACTGTCACTGGTACCAGTATTGCCCGCCTTGTCGGTGACATGAACCTTAAGCAGATCAGCATTGTAGTCATCAGACAAGGCCTGATTAAGCGCTACATTGATCTGCAAATATTGCCCGTAACCAGGAGCCAGACTACCAACCGTACCCTCGCCATAGAACACACCGTCGTAGTACACCTCGACCTTGTCACCAATATCGGCATGAGTTTGCTTGGCGTTAGACAGGTCACCAGACACGAGTGCGGTGACATGACCAAATCCAGTGCTTTCCGGTGCAACATAATCAACATGGGTCGCCTGCGGAGCATAAGTATCAGCCACGAAGGTGTACTTTTCAGACACCTTGCTGACGTGTCCAGTAACGGTATCAACTAGCTTGACCTGCAGATAGATTTCGTCATCGCCACGCAGTTGATCGGCCCACCAGATGGTCTGCAGCACTTCACGCAGTTGATCGGGGCTGATTGTCCATTGGCCGTCGCTGACCGTGACCACCACGTCGGCACCGTTAGGGTAGCCCTGTGGGCCCGGCGCGCTGTCGTCGGTGCTTTGCTTGTTAGCGTACAGGCGCAGGGTGACCTGGCCATCGGGCGCGTCCACCGCGCCAGTAATGCGGCCCATGACGTCGTTGCTGTAGACCACCGAGTTGTCGACGATGGTGGTCGTCTGTGGTGTGCTGCCATCGACGGTGTAGTCCAGCGTGATCGAGGCGCCGTGGTCGTAGGGTTCAAAGGTGTAGCGGCCATCGCCGTACACGGTGATCGCGCCCTTATCAGCCAGTTCCAAAGTCTGACCGATGGTGACGGGCTGGCCGTTAGCAGTCACGTTTGTGACCACACTACTACCATCCGATGCAGTACCTTCCAGTTGGCCTTCTACCTCGGAGCTATTAATCTTGTTTTCTTCCTTCAACGCCACAGTGGTAGCAGTTACGGTGGTTACAGTCGGCGGGAACATGTCGTGGATCGACACCTGCACCTGATACTGCTTGCCATCACTGTCAGTGAGGGTGAGCTGATCATTCAACGGTGCGTTGCTTGCGGCAAGTGCACCAGCCAAGCCTGTATTGAGCACGTAGCTCCATTCGCCGGTGGCGGTGTTGAAGGTGAAGGTGCCGTAGGTACCGGCCAGCGTGGTCGGCGTATTGAAGCCAGTGAGCGCTTCGCCATAGCGGTCCAACACGCTGCCCGAGACCGTAGTGGTGCCGTCAAGCGCAGCCTGCGCACTGGCGCTCCCCTGCACATACTCGATGTTATCGTAGTAACCAGTGATCACTGGTGCCGGCGGCGCGGCAACCGTGTAGGCCTGATCATCGCTCGCGCTATTGCCTGCGGCATCGCTGACGGTGGCTGTGGCCGTGCCGTCCTTCAACAGTGCGGCTTGTTCCTTGGTGACCTCCGCCGACCAATTACCACTCGCATCGACTGTGCCGGTGACGCTGATCGGGTTATTGTCGGCACCGAGAATTGGATCACCATTGGCATACTTGAAGGTCACCGTGACGTTGGTGCCCACATCCACGCCCGACACCGTGCCATTAATGATGAATCCATCTACCATCTTCTCATTCCAATCCACGATGTCATTGCCATCCGCAACGTGGGTGATTGTGATCGTCGGTAAGACTGTATCCACAGAAATCGGACGCGTTGCCTGGACAGCAGGGTTGCCCGCCGTATCGGACACATCCGCAGTTACGGTCAGCGCACCTTGCGGTAACAGCGTTACATGCGCCCGTGGCACATCCAGCGTCCAGGCATTATCCGTCACCACAGCCGTATAGGTCTTGCCATTGAGGGTAACTGTTACCGACTGGCTATTCTCTACGCCAGTGGTGGTGCCCCTGATGGTCAAGTCTTGCTGGGATTCAGCCGCATTGATCACGTCGTCACCCGCCAACGGGCCAGTGATGCCGATCGTTGGTGCGATAGTGTCAATATTGACGTTGCGATTGCCAACGTTACCTGCGTTACCAGCCTGATCGTAGTAACTCCCAGCGGCAATCGTCAGCGGCACCATCGTTTCGGTGTTTGTCGCTGCGGTGACCGTACCCGTCCAGGTGAGTCCGCCATCGCTCGTGCTCAGCGTACCCAGCTTGAGATTGGCTGGATTACCTAGCAAAGCCAAAACCTCCGCTGCCGATAGTGCATTGCCTGCATCATCATGCGGCACTTCGGTAAACTTAATGGTCAACTCGCCAGAATTACTCTCACTAACACCATTTAGCACGTTTGGATCCACCGTGATCGTCACTGTGGGAGGCGTTTTGTCCACGGTAATCGTGTGCAAATCCTGTGCATAATTACCTGCGCTGTCGGTCACGCTTGCAGTGATCTGCGGAGAACCTGTGAGCAAAGCCACATCTTCGACAGGCACTGTTACAATCCAGTTCCCGCTCGTCTCGACTATTTCGAATGTATAAGACTTGCCACCGATCTGAACCTTGATAACCTGGCCGTTTTCCACGCCTGTGGTCGTACCACTGATGGTCAAGTCTTGCTGGGATTCAGTCGCATTGATTACGTCGTCACCAGCCAGAGGACCTGTGATCGCAATCGTCGGTGCGGCGATGTCCACGCTGATCGGTTTGCTTGCCTGCGTTGCAGGGTTGCCAGCCTTATCGCTCACGTCAGCAGTCACAGACACAGAACCTGTTGTAGGCAGTTCGCCCACAGCTTCCGCCGGTACCGTCACGCTCCAGGCGTTGTCCGTCACCGTCGCGGTGTAGGTCTCGCCGTCCACGGTCACCGTCACCTGCTGGCCGTCTTCCACGCCTGTGGTCGTACCACTGATGGTTAATGGCTGTCCTTTTTCAGTCGCATTGATTACGTCGTCAACAGCCAGAGGACCTGTGATCGCAATCGTCGGTGCAACGGTATCAACCGTAAATTTAATTTCTGTCGGATCCGAAACATTCCCAGCTTTGTCAGTTTGACGTACGCTGATGCTGTTCTCACCTTCAGCTGCAACCGGGGCTGTGGTGCTCCAGTTCGTGCCATCAGTGCTGTATTCAACGGTCGCACCTTCTTCGATACCCGAAACAGTGTAGTCACCCTTGTTGGTGATGAAATCATCTGCTGA